>JAPKYJ010000031.1 GCA_026394375.1 Methanomassiliicoccales archaeon | reverse complement strand
AGGAAATGCTCTCGCCTCTGAGACGGCTGTTCGAGGTGGAGGACGGGGACTTGGTCATCATCGGCTCAGCCTTCTCCTACGAGGCAGCGGAGAAAGGGGCCGTGAGCGCGGCGCTGTCCATGGGAAACACCTCCCGCCGCTGCTGGACCGAAGGCACTTCGCTCTTGTCGGCCGACACCGAGGCGGAGGACCTGAAATGCTTGGCTTTGGCGGTGCATGAGCTGGTCGGTCGAATGCCTGTAGCCATGCGTTCCCGCAACCAATTCGGGGTGCGCTGCGAGGACGGAGAGGTGGTGGACACTAACTACACAGGACCGGTATTGGAGGAGGTCCTGAAGCGGGGACAGATCATCCGGAAGGTGGCCACGAGCGGTCAGTATCGGGGCACGCCTGTGGTAGTGGTGCCGATCATGAAGCGGAAAGAGGCCATCGCCGCCATCGGGGTTTTCGATATCACCCGCGGCTCGGTCAGTGAGCTGATGGCTCGGTCCAGAAAGGAACGCTGAGTTCGTTTGCTGAACTAGGAGGGTTGTGACATGCCAGGGAGCGGAGTCTTGTTGGACACAGGAAAGGCGACCATCACGGTGGACCCGGGCGTCTGCCGACTGGTCTCAAAGGTCGAAGTGTGGATGGAGGATGGCGTACTGAAATGCCACATCGAGAGCGCCTGCAAGCACGTCCAAGAGATGGCGGCGAAGCTTGATGACATGACCATGATGGACGTTATCAAGATGCCCTTCTCGGAGAACAAGGTATACCAGGTGGCAGGGAGGACGCTCAAGCATTCGACCTGCGTGCTCCCCACGGTGGTGCTGAAGGCGGCGGAAGTGGCGGCCGGTCTGGGATTGAAGCGGGACGTCCACCTCACGTTCCAGAAGTGAACGACCACCTCGTGATCTTTCGGAACGACTTGGCCAGCATCACTTGATGATTTCGTCGACGACCGGCGACCAGTTGGCCGCTGTCGGACCTGCCAGGTACATGGCCACGATGATGGCCTCTCGCAGCTCGTCTTTGGTCGCCCCGGCCTTCAAAGCATCTTTGGCATGGATATCCACACAGGCATCGCACTTGAGAAGACAGGAAAGGGCCACGGCGATGATCTCTTTCTCTTTGACGGAGAGCGCGCCTTCCTTGAACACCTCGTGCTTGTACTTGTAGAGGGCGTTGATGACCAGCGGCTGCTGCTTGGTGATCAGTTCTAGGCTCATGGGTGAGAGAGTGGCTCGCCGGCTATTTACTGCTTGCTCGTTCCATGGACACCAGCAATGGCTCTGTCGGCGTACCTTGGGAAAGCTAGATTACTCGGTTCATCGTTCGGGTTTCGTTGTCATGGTCACGGTGAAAGAGGTTCTCAAGTTGCTCCGAGGAATGGAGGGAACGCAGCATGCTTTCGAGCTCGACGATCGGGCGCGAGACAAGCTGATCGAGATAGAGGCCAACATCAAAGCCACGTTGGGCATCAGCTGCCAGAATCTGGGAGTGGAGGAATGCTTGAAACGAGATCATGTGGTCGTGGTGATCAAGGACAAGCGCTTCCGCCCTCCTCCCGAGCCTACCGTGCTCCTGGTGGCCGAGGACGGCCTCATCCTCGGGCAGGAGATCTTCCCGCACCAGAAGAAGGAGTACCAGGGCAAGGACAACATCATCTTCCTCTCCGAGGACTTCATCGTGTACATAGACCGAAAGCCGAAGCAGAAGGAGTGCTTCTGCATGCCACCGGTCAGCTTTCCGGAGGTGGAGGCGATGCGTGAAACGAAGAACGTGGTCTCCTGTTCCCCCTCTCCTTTGGGAGACATGTTCGTGCGAGCGGTGCACGATCTCAAGGACGACCCCAAGCTGGCCAGTATCCTCATCGGCTACGACGATTGCTGAATCTGCCGCATCGAGGCTCGCCTGATCGAACTCATTCTTGCCTCTGAGCCAGGCCATGGCTTCGCCTAGCAGCATGAGAAAAAGAAAATAAGAGATTTGGAAAGGGTTTCAGGTTCCGGACGGAGTGATGCGGCTGATGGCCTTCTCCGCTTCCGCGATCTGTTCCTTCAGCCGCTCCACCTGCTCCAGTTGGCTCTCCAACGAGGTCTCTTCTTGGCGCCTCACCTTGTATTCGCTCGCCGTCGCCGGGTCTAAAGCGGAGGTCTCGTAGTACAGGCCGTAGGTATCTAGGAGTACCCAGGTCCCTTCGGCCTTGTCCACTATCTCCACCACCTTTCCCACGGTGCCAGTGTTGCGATACCTAGCGAAGTCGCCGACCTTCATCGGATCACGCGGGCGGGATGATGACGGTTCTCTCGCCAGCGGGCATGAACTCGCGCATTGCGCCCCGACCGAACTCCTTGGTGATGTTCGCGAAGTCGAACGGGAGGTTCTTGTCCGCGAAGGCCACCTTGATGAGTGGGCTGCAGGCGAATGCGTCCCTGCGGGCCGCGTGGGCTGCAGAGGCGATTCCGCCGTATCCAGACAGGTGACCGACGTTCATCGTGTAGTTCGGGTAGTTCGGGCCGCGCAGCTCGAAGGGCAGGCCCTCGTCGCTTCTGTAGGCGAACGAGTTCGCGGAACCGCATTGGTCCTGCAGGTCGTAGCCGTAGAAGCCAAGGCGTCCGAGCCTCTCCTTGTGCTGCAGCATCGACAGGTACCAGCCGTTCACACCGCAGTCCGCGATACCAGTGGCCATCGCACAGGCGATACCAGTGGCCGCGGCAGCGACGGTCGCTCTCTGAGACCCACCGAAGTGGGCCTCCATGGCGGCCGGGTACCTCTCGTACATCTCCAGCGCGTAGGAGTTGACCTCCGTGCCGAGCTTCTCCAGGTTATCCATGGAGGGCTTCATCTTGCAGAGTCCACCGTACTTGTCCTTGATCAGGTCCACGGCCCAGTAGGTGTAGTCCTCCAGGATGTTGTCGGTGTAGGCGGCGGTCGAATACTGCGTGAAGCCTACTCCGCCGGACATATACGAACCGAGGTAGATCTGATCAAAGATAACGGCGCCCAATGCCACGGTCTCCAATGAGGCCCTTGCTGGGTCGTCTGGGTAGACGCGCGACGACTGCACCATGTCCGCGAGGAAACCGAACGGAATGCCACCAGGCTCGTTCGGGCCGCGGGCGCGGCGAGCGGGCATCATCGTACCCATCTCCAGCACCGAGGCGTGCTTGGCTGCGAAGGCGAAGTCCGCGATCGCGGCCTCACCTGCCGCCAGGCGGTAGGAGGTGATGAACGCCATCGATATCTGCATAGCGCTCCATCGGCTCATGGTACCACCGTCGCAGACGCGCCCGACCAAGGTCGGGCACGCGATCTTCTGCCACAGGGCGTTGCCGATAGCCTCCTTCAGCTGCTTGGCCTGGTCCGCTGGGAACTCCTTGTTGATGTCGATCCTGAACTGCTTGTCGATCTCGTCCATCAGCTCGTCGTTCCCAGAGAAGACCTTCACGTAGCAGTCCGCGGTCAGGGCCGGGCTGCACTCAGCCATGTGCTCCTGCACGACTGCTCCGCCGGGCATGGTGTGGTTCACTGCCTCCAGATAGCGGTTGATGGTCTCAGGGGTGACCTCCTTCGCCAGCCTCTTCTCGATGACGGTGTGTGCCGTGTCGAGGCCGGAGACGACGGTCCTTCTGATATCATCCCACGCTTGCTGCATGGCGGCGTTGTTGATGAAGTGCAGATCGTCCGCCTCAGCATAGATGTCCGTGTGGGACAGCTGGTAAGGCATTAGGACTCTCTGACCTAGCGGGACACCGATGTCTTGGTTCATCATGACGATGCCACGCTCCTTGGCGATCTTGGTCGCCTGCTCCACCCACTCCCGCTTCCTCTTCGACTGTTTCCAGCCGCCGAAGGAGTAGTAGCTGGTGTGCACGTCCGTCGGGTCCTCTTTGAACTTCTTCTTCATCGCCTTCAGGAACAGCTTCTCTTTCTCCTTTGCCATTTAGCTCAGTCCCCCTTGATGGTCCAGGGCTGGAATCCAGCTAGCGTGCGCAGTCTGTGGATCCTCAGGTTCATGGCCATGACTTCCTTGTCGTACCTCATGTCTACGTCATCGGCCCGGAACATGGTGGTCCTCCTCTTCAGCTCCGTCTCCGACGCGGGCTTGCCGACGGAAATCGGCTTGTCCAACGGGAGGGCGACCTGGTCCTTCACGTATTCGACCTCGCCCTTCTTGGCGTTCCATCGGTACCTCTGCCACGCGTCGAACATCAAGCCGTTCTCATCGAGGCGGCAGGCGTGACCGTGCACAGTGGCTCCTCTGATACCGACCCTTGCCGGGTCGAAGGTCTCGTTCTCGATCATTTCCTTGGCGAGCTTCTCCAGGTCCCTCTCCCTCATTTCCACGATGTTCCTTCCGGACAGGGTACCTGTGTCCACACCACGGAACCTGGACATATACAGCCAGGCGCGGCAGTAGGGCACGATGGGGGCTAGATAGACGGAATCGGTGAACTGCACGTACCTGATCCTGTCTCCTTTCTTCGCGCCCTCGATTGGGGTCACCAACTGCCTGATCGGGCAGTCGGGCTCCGTGCCCTCTTCCAGTGGCGGGTGGATGCTCCTGTAGTCCTCACCAGGGGCTCGGTGGCCAAGGATCTTGACCACGTCCTCCATGGCGATTTCACGGAGCTTATCCAGCTTCACCTTGGGGTCAACATATCTGCGCCTGTTCTTCGCAGGCACAGAGCTCCCAGGATAGAATTGCCTATCGTACTTTGCCATGACTCAACACCTTCCTTTTGCGTAATCGGTAGTGGTTGGCTTGAACTTGGAATACCTTCCTATCTCCAAATCGAATCCGAACGGGAGCAGCTCTTCGCAGATCTTCTCGATCGCCTCCGTGACCTTCTGCACGTTGTCGATGTCGTCGACCTCGACGAAGATGCGTCCCACCTGCACCCAGAGCTCGGTCTCCTTCCCCTTGACGGTAATCTTCTTTCTTTCGGGGTGATTGACTTCCAGCCCAGTGCCCGGCCCTAGGTTCACCTTCTTGGGCAGGTTCTCGCCCTGACAGGTGACCTGTCGCACGTGTTCGACCTCGTAGATCCGGTTAAGGACCTTCTCGGTCGTGTCCGCGGACAGAAGCCGGCTTGGCATTACCATGATCTCCGGCAGCGGGACCGCTTCTGGAGATGAGGCACTCCTCATCAGGCCACCTCGCCCATTATCTTCTTGGCCTCCTTACCGACCGCTTTGATCGGTGCCTTGAACTCCGGTATGTCACCGAAGACGTCTCTCACCAGTGGGCTCGTCGCCTCGGGCGAGAACATCTGGGTACCGGCATCCAGCGCGCAGCCGGCCGCGATCACCGGAATGACCGTGCCCTTCGCGTGCTTGGTCACGACGTGGTTGCCGTGGAACAGACCCGGACCGCCACCGCCATAGATGGAGTGGCTGAAGAAGCTCATGCCGACCGAGGTACCCATGGCTCGACCGTAGTCAGTGCCCGGTAGCCCAGTCTCGTGCTCCAGTAGGTCGTTGAAGTACAGGATGGTTGATGGCACGCCTTGCGACGCCCTCGCGGCACCAACGTTCACCATGATGGCGCAGAGCAACCCACAGGCCGCGTAGGCGTTCCACAACGGGATATCGTTGGTGGTGTACACCTTGTAGCCAGAAGGCAGCTTCTCCTTCACCCTGATGACCTTGTCCTCGATGGCGCGTCCGACTATGCTCTCGACCACGCTACCGACCGTACCGGTCTTTCCGTTCTCTTTCACGATGCTGTACGTCATGTTGTTCGCGTTCAGTCCCTGATAGGCCAGCGCGAGCAGGTGTCCCCGCTCGAACGGTCCGATCGCGTCACCCATCTCGAACATAGCTGTCTGCTCGAAGATGGACGACAGCGCGGCGGCGTTCATGGCGTTCTTGCCGGATATGGCAACGATATGGTTCGCCATGATGTTCCTCAGCGCGTAGCCAGCACCCTCGTTGTTCTGCGGAACCTCGAGGATGGATTTCAGGTTCGATCCCATGAAGTTCAGGGTCTGCGGGTATCTGCCCCAGACGGCGGCCTTGACCATGTTGGCGTGGTACATGTCCACGTCGTACAGGTCAATGATGGCCTGCGTCACAGCGGCCGCGGCGGCGGTGAAGCCGGTGGTATATTCGATACCGGCGTCCAGCCTGGCGGTCGGAACCATGACGATTAACTTCTTGCCGTCTCCCAGGACCCTAACTTCCGTATCGTCATCCTTTGAGACCCTGATCATGTCACGGACGGCCTTCGCAACCTTTTCTGCGTCCTTGACAACCGGCGCATCTATCTCCTTTCCCTTGATATAGCCGCCACCGACTCGCCCGGTCTTGAGGCTCTTCTCAATACCAGCGAGGTCGACGGCGGTTGTCCTCTTTGCGAGATACCCGATGCGCTTGATGCCGGGATTCTTCAAAGGACTGATCGCTTCCAGGGGTACGTTCTTCTCAATAAGCTTGCCCCTGTCGTCGTACAAGTCGATTTTGTCCTTGTATTTCGCCATTCTTTACCTCCTTTTCTCTAGAAAAACTCGACTCTCATCGAGAGCAGCTAGGCTTTACAACTTATCCCCCAATCTAGCGTTCTCTCGACGAAAACCGGTTCCCCTTACTCGACACAACAAAGCGCCGTAGGGCATATAAGCTTGGTTATGGATGGATAATCCATCCACCCCTAAACAATTGATTAGCTCGAATGACCATCCAGCTTAACAATTGAAATTTATTTGCTACCTAATATTTATTGCGATTTAGTCCGTTAACCGTGACACCACTTAACGCGGTAAAACTGCAATTTAAGGTTGTTAAGGAATCCCTCATTTTTTAGCGTTTTCCTGCATTTTTCTCAACGTAGATAGCACTTCTAGTGCGTCCTTCCGCTTGAAATCCTCATATTCTGCATCGATGTATGTTTTCAAGTTTCTCGCGACGCCCTCTCCCGCGCTCTCAAACACTACATCTAGTAGAAGGGCTATGCTTCGCTTCGGAAAATACGTCTGTTTCATGCGCTCCAACGCGAACGACGCATCGCTCTCGCTGACGATCCCTGCCTCCACCGCTCGCGTCAGGTTGAGCCTTATGTTCACCAATGGCTCGGAGAGCGCCTCGAGCGTCTCTGGATGGAAAATGAGCGCCACCTCGTCGTCTCCTTCCACCTGACCAGATAGGTAGAGTTCGAATATCCTCCCCACTCCCCTCATTCCAAAGCTCTCCAGCTCGGATGCGCGTAAGGCCCCCATGCTGCCTCCGCCTACTACCTTCGTACCACGCTTCAGGAGCGTGACTATCTCTCTATGGCCGACGGCGGCCTCGGACATGAACACACCGTCGATGATCCCTACCAGGCGGACATCCTCGGGCAGCGTTGGCAGGTCGCCTCGTCTAATCGGGGGACGAAACTCCGCCTCCAGTATCTTCTTCGCCTCGGAATGCGGCAGTGATGGTCCCAAGAAGACCACGGTGCTCAAGGCCACTCCCCTCTGAGCCTGCGCCCGGCGCGTTCGTCATCCAAAGCGAAGACCTCCATGCCAGGCACGATCACCCTCACCACCGGGATGTCCAGTTCCTTCCTCGTCAGGTCCACGGCCACCACCCGTTTGAATCCGTGTTTGCGGAGCCGCTCCAGCACGATCTGCAGATCATCGAAGACATCCGGAGTGTCCAATGCCTCGTAGTCGTCCAGCCTACGCTTCTCCGCCGAGGGGAAGAACCACATCTTGTTCAGGTTCTTCATGCGTTCGTAGCCGAGCTTGCGGTTCTGGTCAGCGTGAACGGTGTCTTCCCTGGCACCATGTATCTGCGTCAGGCGGCTCTGGGCCACCTCCGTCAAGGCTCGAATGACCGTTATGCGGGGGTTCATGTGCGTGCCCATTCCCAGGGAGAGGAGAGCGGGGTCCTGGAGCCTCACATCGTCGGCCGCGGCGGCGAAGGTCGGCAGGCCCACATCGCTGGTAAGGTCCTTCAGGTGGACCTCGACCCCTTGCTCTTTGAATCTATCCAGCAGCCTCGAGACCAGGCCGTCCTTCTCCGGAGGTATCACCTCCCCCCGCACCTTCCGCTTGGCCTCGCACAGGGACCAGGCGTCCCTTTCCACCACCTCACATATTCCGTGAAGCAACGCCTCCTCCATGGTGTTGCCCGAGGCCAACCCGTTGGTGTTGGTGCGGAAGAGCGGCATATCTTGTTTCGAAGTGTAAGGGTGGAAGACCGCGCTGGCCGGAACGTAGACCTCCTCCTTCTCGATGAGGTCCCAGCCTTTCACCCAGGCGATGGGCTGATGCATGATGTGCATTGTGGTCCGTTGAGGAAGGACCAGGGACCGGGGATCGATGGAATTCTCCGAGGCCAGCATGTCCTCCAGGCCTTTTCGCACCACCCTGTCTCCCCGAACCTCTCCCGAATAGCGCTCCAGAGCCTCCATGATCGCCGAGACCTTTGCCTGCTCGGACGAAGCTCCCTTGCCATTGTAGACCGAGACCGCGCCGCTCTCAGCGGAAGGCCTGATGCTGGAGAAGACCGGAATGCCCAGTCGGTCCAATCCGGTGATGTCCGCCACTCTGGTCACGCCGGCCACCTTGCAGAGAGGCTCGACGCGCTTGAGCGTTGTCGCCGGGTCGACCGTGCGTTGGCCGTCCTCGAAGTACTTCTTCGGTGCGGGACCCAGCTTCATGCAGCCCGATAACGTGCTCCGCGTAATAAACACCTGCGCTGGAAGCTCCCCCTCACTTATTCAGAGATGGCTGGATGGAAACGAGGTCCAGCTCCGCGTCCGGGTTCATGACTATCTTCTCTATGAAAATGTCCACTTCCACGTTCTGGATGTTGGGGACCTTGACAATCCGGTTCTGAATGAGGTCGTAGAGCGAATCCACGCTCTTGGTGTAAACCTCGCAAAGCAAGGAATGGTCACCGAAAACCTTGTGAATGAATTCTATCTCCTCCAGCTTGCGCAGCTCATCGATGACCGAATTAATCGAAGGCCCGACCACTTCCAGACCGATGATCGCTCGCATGAGGCCGAGGCGAGAGGTGTTCGTGACCACGGTGTAGCCAGATATGAGGTCCTCGCTTTCCATCTTGGATATCCTCCGGCTCACGGTGGCCTTCGATATGCCCAGCTTGTTGGCCATGCTCCCCATGCTCTCACGGGAGTCGTCCCTCAGCATTCTGAGTATCTTCAAGTCGGTGATATCCACATTCTCACTCCCCCCTATGTAACGTCATTTCGCAGGACTGGGATTCGGTCGAACGATTGTCCACACCTTTGATTGATATTAATGTTTCGTTGCAGATTGCAGTGGAGCCCAAAACAACCGCATCGACGTATCTATGATCCAGAAAGAATCGGAAGGGAAAGCTAGGAAAAAGGAAAGGGACCAAAGGTCCCCAGTTCTACTTCGTTCTGGACTTTGGGATCGGACCGGCGCCCATCTTCTCCAAGGCCCTGACCAGCTCTGGAAGCCTCTTGAATGGGATGCCGACCAGCATCTCTTCGGGCTTGATATCAGTGGTCTTGCGGCAGCCGAAGCAGCCCAGGGAGATGTTCACGTTTCCCGTCAAGTAGGGGACGACCGTGGAATCGGCACAGCTCGCTTGCACCGCGGCCATTTCCACGGTGACCCTTCCACCCATGCTGAACGTGGTGGCGGCTGGAAGCAGCCAGAAAACCTGTTCCGGCATGCCCGTGATGACGACCACATCGGGCTCTAGGGTGGCCTTGCTCAACGGTGCCACCGCAGTGGCGATGACGCTGCCGATCTCCAATCCAGGTCTGACGGAAATGGTCTTGGCGGCGGACTCCGGCGTTTCATACATGCCCATGTTATGGTGGAACTCGCCCGACCTGACCTTGTCTGGCAAGGGCACCAGGCCCATGGTCGATGCTCCCACGGGGCAGGCCTGCTTGTCGGGGGGAACCAACAACATCTCTCCGTGCTTGGCGCGCATAATCGACTGACAATGCCTTATCGGTGTCTCCGGCTGAGCGTACCCAGCGGGCAGCGATTGCCCATTCTTAATGAAGGTGATGGCAACCGGCTCGTTGCGGAGGCCGAGTATCTCGACAATCTTCTTTGACATTTCGGCGTGATTCATAGGGTTAACCCCGCCAAACCAATCTGCGGACGTTTACTTATACGTAATGTTTTCTGTTTATCCATATCAGAGCCATGTTCATTCGACGACTGACAAGACGTTCAATGCTCCGATTCCAATACGAATCCAACAAACCGCTGTCTCGAATGATGTTCTGACCACTGCCTCACCCTCGGCCGGGTTCGCGCACAACCGCTCGGTGCGGCTTAATTCAAAATCGTTTTATCTGAAGAACGACGATGGCGGAGGCACGAGCCTGAAAAAGGGACGGCCGGGGCACCTTACGTGGCCCTGGTACGGCACTTGGTTATGGCTTCCTCCCCCAGCTTCTCTATGTTCTTGGACATCTCCTCCAATCGGGAGCCGGGCACGCCCACTAGCATCTCCTCGGGCCTGAGGTCGGTGGCCTTGCGGCAGCCATAGCAGCCTAGGGAGATGTTCACCTTCCCACGCATGTAGGGGATGACCGTGGAATCCGCACAAGAGGCCTGGAAGGAACCGGTCTCCACCGTTATCCTTCCTCCCATGCTGAAGGTGGTGGCCACGGGCAATATCCAATACATCTGTTCCGGCGTGCCCGAGAAGATCACCACGTCCGGCTCCATCTTGGCCTTGCTCAATGGGCCGACCAGTGTGGCTATGATGCTCCCCGTCTTCAATGCGGGCCTTTCCGCCATGGTCTTAGCCGCCGCCTCCTGCGTGGCGTACATCTTCAGATTGTGATGGAACTCGCCGCTCACGACCTTTTCGGGAGTGGGAAGGATGCCCAACGCCGACCCGCCCACCGGACAGGCGTGCTTGTTCGAGGGGATGAGCAGCTGCTCGCCCTTCCTCGCTCTCATAATCGATTGGCAGTGCCTCACGGGTTTATCGGGCTCGTTGTATCCTGAGGGCAGCTGCTCTCCGCTCTTTATGAGGTTCACGGCCACCGGTTCGAACTGAAGACCGATGATTTCCATGAACCTCTTCGATATCTGCACATAGTCCAGGTTACCACCTCTGGATATGATACAGGCGGTGATTATTTAACGGTGTTGCTTTTACTTTTTTGCCCTCTCCCCGCGCGAGGGAGGGGAGCGCCAGGTGGGCACGTCGCCCGTGCGGTATAAATAGCGAGTGGGCGGATTCAGAAATGTGCTTCTAGGGAGTAATGAATACATGAATGAGAGCTGGCCACCTTTCAGCGGTACCTACGAACTGGGCACAAGGGACAGCTCAGTGGCCATCGTGGTTATCGGTCGGGGCGTGGTGGAGCTGCCCAAGGACCGATATTCCATCATTGGCACCTTGAAGACCGAGAACCTGGGCATTGAGAAGGTGGTGGTCAATGTCATCTCCAACCCTCACATCCGCTTTCTGATCGCATGTGGCAAGGAGGAGTTCGGACATTTTCCCTCCGATGCAATCACGAAACTGAAGCAGAACGGAGTGGACGAACGGATGCGCATCATCGGAGCCAAATCGGCCATCCCCTATCTCTGCAACATCCCTCGGGAGGCGGTGGACCGGTTCCGGGACCAGGTGGAGGTCATCGACCTGGTGCACCCCAAGGAGGCGGAGGAAATCGTCGCCTTCAACCCTGAGTACCTTTTCGACGCCGAACGCACGGCGGAACTCCTCCGGACGGTCGAGGATTGCTTGACCCGCGATCCTGGCCACTACGGAAAGGAAGGAATGGTGGTGCACAGCCGCGCCCTGCGTTTGGAGGCCACAAAAGCCATCAAGTCCATCGATAACATGGCCATCGATTTCACTAGCCAGATGTTGCGATTCCCGTCTGAGAGGCTCAGCACCGAAGCGAGCCTCGTCACCCTTTCGTCCGAGTTCGGTGTGTTCCTGGACGCGGTGGACGGTTTGGTGCGAGAGGCGCCCTCGGTGGAGTTCGCGGAGCGTCTAAGATCATACTATCGCGGAGGTACCTGAGATGATGAGATTCTTGAACCAACAGACCAGCTTCAAGATAGGCGGAGTGGATTTCGGCGGTCAGCCTGGAAAGAAAAGGACCGTGCTCATCGGCTCTTTGTTCTATCCTGGTCACAGCATCGTCGAGGACCGCGTGACCGGCAAGTGCAAGAAGCAGTCGGTGGAGGATACGCTGAACCGGTTGCACTCGGCCATGGATGAGACGAATGTTCCTCCGGCGGTCATGGTCTATGCTGAAACTAAGCAAGCCATGTCCGCTCACCTCCATCAGGTGGCCGACCTCTCGAAGTTGCCGCTGTTCGTTGATTCGCCCTCTTGGGAGGTGAGGGTGAGCGGTTGCTCGGAGGCGAGCAGGATCGGTGTGCTCGATCGAGTGGTCTACAACACCTTGAACGCCGGCCTTACGGCAAAGGAGCTGGAAGGGGTGAAAGAGTGCGGGGTGGAGGCGGCCATGCTCCTAGCCTTCAACCCTATGGACATCGCCGTCAAGGGCAAGATCTACCTGCTGGAGAACGGAGGCGGGCTGCTTGAGCGAGGGTTGATCGATATCGCCGGGCAGGCGGGCATCAAGAAACCGCTTCTGGACCTGGCGGTGATGGCGACAGAGCAGAACGCGGGTGCCGCCTTGCGGGCCATTACCCTCTCCAAGGCCAAATGGGGTCTGCCCAGCGGTTGCGCCCTCCATAACGCCGTGGAGTCGTTCCCGCCCCTGACGAAGCTGAAGGGGGAAGACCGGAAGATCTATCGCTACGTGGACGTGGCCTCGGTGGTCATGCCCATGATGGCCGGGGCGGACTTCGTGATGTACGGACCGATCGAGTATTGTCGCAGGGCGATGCACGCCGCTGCCTTCGCGGACGAGCTCCTTGAGCAATCGGTGCAGGACATCTAGGCAATCAGAAGGAAGAGGCTCTATCCGATCGGCCAATTCGACTCAGCCCAGCTCGATCTCGCTGCCCGCAGGCATGAGCTCGAAGCCGACGAACCTGTCGGAGAACATCTTCATGGCCTCGAAGCCGGAGCAGTGCATGGGAGCGATGCGGTCCACGCCCAGGTTCTTCAGCTGGTCCATGGTCTTGCGCACCCTCTCCTGGGTCGAGCCGGAGAGATGGAATCCGCCGATGGCCATGTGTATCTTGCTGCCGGTGGACTTCTTGGCGTGGGTGACCATGTTCACTATCCCCGGGTGAGCGCAACCAGCGATGATCACCAATCCACGCTTGGTGGAGACGTAGAGAGCTTGCTCGTCCGACACCTGGTCCTCGAAGACCTTGCCCTCTTCCTCTCTTAGGAAGTTGACCGTCTGCTCGAAGTCGGTGACGCGAGGAACTTCCCCCGAGATGCGCACACCCGGCAAGATCTCGGTCGAAGTGCTCACGAAATGCAGCTGCGCTTTTCCCAATTTCTCGATGACGGTCTGCGGCGTGGAGACATCGGTCTTGACCTCTCCGGCCGTGGAGTACCTCTTCCCCACGAAGGTCTTCGGGTGAGTATAGATAGGAATGCCCGCTTCTATGATCGGCGAGAGCCCGCCGACATGGTCATAGTGGCCATGGGTCACGAAGACGGCGGTCAGGTCCTTCGGCTCGAGACCGATGAGCTTGAGGTTGTGGGTGAAGACCATCTCCGACCCGCCGGCGTCCACCAGCACCTTGTGACCGTTGTCCGTCTCCACCAGCATGGAAAGTCCTTGTTCGGAGACGAAATGCCTGTCTGGACGGTCCAGCCTGCGCACCAATCGTGAGGGTTGGCAGGCGGTCCCGCACATGTTGTCGACGACGGTGACGATCCTCACGCCGTCTCCTCCCGGCGGACGATCTTGAGGTCGCTGAACCGCATGACCTGTTCGGGGCAGACGGACTCGCATTTCTTGCAGGCGGTGCCCAGGCAGTACTCGGTGGCGATGCGCAAGCGGAACTTGCCCTCGTCCGTCCTTTCGATGCGTAGCGCCCGTTCCGGGCACTCCCGCATGCACTTCTTGCAGCCCTTGCAGCCCTCTGGCTCGGCCAAGAGATAGACGCCCACGTGCTCCAATGTCTTCAGCCCTTTGTCCCCTAGGATCGGTATGTCAGAGGAGACTATGCGGAGCGTCTCCTTGGGCCTCTTTATCTCTGGTAGCGGACGATAGCCTTTGTCCTTGAGCAATTTATTGAACAATTCGCTTGGCATGCCCTCCAACCAATAGGCTATTTCGTTCACATAGATGTCCTCGAACACCTTGCTGGTGGCGAACATGATGTGCTTGGCCGCCATGCCGTCCGCCACGGACTGCATCTTGTCCAAGGCCTCGTCCTGCACCAGCAGGTCGTAGGCCATCATGAGCGAGGTGTTGCCGCATTGGTAGGTGCGCTCGAGCACTCGGGGAACGAGTCCCACGGTCTGCGCCTTGATCGGGTCGACATATGTGCCCGAGGCGCCGGCCAAATACATCGCCTTGACCTCCTCGTCGTCGATGCCCACTTCCTCTATTAGCGTACGGTGCCCGGCGCGGATGGCACCCATGGCCTTGCCCGCCTCCAGGACGTCGTGCTCGGTGATGAAGACGCCGTCCTGCAGATGGATCTTCTTATCCGGAGTGGTGAGGTTGGGAAGCTTGATCACGCCAGTCTCCAGGCCGAGGGCGACCGCCGCCACCACGCCGGTACCGGTGATGCCGCGCGCCTTGATGCCGCTGGGGGCCCGTATCTTGCCCGTTCGCACGTCCACGGCCGCTCCCTTCTGCGCCTTGAGCCTCTCGTCCAGAACGAAATTCCGCCAGCTGCCGTCCGACTGCACCTCCAGGTCGGAGATGGCGTGCGGCGCGGCCAGCATGCCATACTCGATGCTCTGCCCCTCCATGGCCGGCCCGGCGGCCGCTGAGCCGGTGTAGAGCTCACCATCCACGTACAACCCCATTTCGGCGTTGGTGCCGTAGTCGGTGACTATGCAGGTCTCATCACGCTCCAGCATGTGGGACTTCATGATCATCGCCAACGCATCGGCCCCGATCTCATGGCGAATGGACGGGGGAATGCGCACCTCGCACTCCGGATGCACGGATGATAGACCTAAATCGGACGCCACCCGGGTGTGCGCCCGCCTCTTCGGCACGTCGACGTTGAGGCGCTTGAGCAATGACTTGCCGGCATAGGCTAGATCGCGGATCTCGATGTTCTCGAACATGGAAAGCTGGGCGGGATTGCCGCAGATGGCCATGGTCCGGATCTCTCCCGGGTCCGTGTTGTGTAGGCCGATGAGCTTGTCCACCGTCTTCGCAATGATGCGGTGCCCGACCTCCGAGCCGTTCTCCATCCAGAAATGCAGGTGGTCCATGATATTGGCACCCGGCAAGGGATGCCTCATGGTGATGGCCGTGGAAACGATCTTGCCGTTTTGGGAAAGGTCGACGAGATGAGTTCGATAACCACTCGTGCCGAGGTCAAGAGCAATGCCATAACCCATTGGGAATCACTCGCATTGGTATCGTCTGCGCGTATTTAAATCTAGACTTGGGATTGAACGTGGTTTGAAAACCAAATATTCACATGTCTGGATGAGCGAGCCGAGAGCGCCGAAAAAAGCTCGCTAGAGACGTATTGCTTCGCAACCTTTTTTATGGCGTTACCTCCGTTGGACTTCATATGACGCCCAAGCAGCGGTTCCAGGCCGCCCTGCGCATGGAGACCCCGGACCGCATCCCCCTCTTCTATCAACACCTCGGTGCAGCCAGCTACCTCCAGAAGGCCACGGACCTGGTGACCAAGAACGGCTTCGATGATCCGGAGGTGTTCGCTAGACTCTCCTTGGAGGCGTATAGGCAGTTCGGCTTCGACAACGTCATGGCCGGCTGGGGGGACATCCTCGTGGAAGCGCAGGCCCACGGCACCACCTGGAAGTTCACCGACCCCCGTTTCTATCCCCGCCCGGACAAGTACGTGCCGATATCCAAGGTGGGAGAGATCAGGCCGGTCGACCCAATGCAGGACAAGCATTGGTCCGTGCCCCTGAAAGCGGCGAAGCTTATGCTGGCAGAGGTCGGGGAGGAGGTGGACGTGCTGGGATGCATCGACTCCCCCACCGTCATCGCCTCGGAGGTGGTGGGCATGGAGAACCTCATGATGGCCTACTTCCAGAACCCTGACCTGGTGCATCATCTTCTTCGAGCTTTGACAGAAAGCGCCAAGGCTTACGGAGAGCACATCAACAAGATCGGCCTGGAGGACGTGTTCCTAGAGAACGGTACGGCGGGCGAGGAGATGGTCTCCTTGGAGATGTACGAAGGCTTCGACCGCAAGTACCTGGGGCAGGTCATGAGCTCGTACCATAAGCTCGGACTGCGCACCATCATCCACAACTGCTCCGCCTTGCCCTTCTACCGATCGCAGGTAGAGCTGCACCCGAGCGCCATCCACATCCACTTGGTCGCCGTGGACGTGCCGGAGATGTTCTCCTTCGTCAAGGGCAAGACCTGCATGATGGCCGGCATCGATCACATGAACCTGCTGTTCAAGAGGACCCCGGATGAGGTGGAGGCGGAGGTGAGAAGGGTCATCGGGCTATGGGGCGACGCTCCGGGATTCATCCTCGCCCCGGGCTGCGAGCTTCCCTACAAGACGCCGCTGGACAACATCCGACGGATGAAGGAGGCGACCATCAGATATGGGACCT
>JAPKYJ010000030.1 GCA_026394375.1 Methanomassiliicoccales archaeon | reverse complement strand
TGGAGGCGGAGGTGAGAAGGGTCATCGGGCTATGGGGCGACGCTCCGGGATTCATCCTCGCCCCGGGCTGCGAGCTTCCCTACAAGACGCCGCTGGACAACATCCGACGGATGAAGGAGGCGACCATCAGATATGGGACCTACTGATGACCTCTCGGCCTTGCGCCTCGGCTAGAGATAGATACATACTTTTGCCGTTCAGGGGAAAACGTTTAAGACACGCCACGTACGATGGGCCTGCAGTCATCCAGGCGCAAGGTAGGAACAATCCAGATGATTTCAGTGCTATGTGTCGATGACGAGCAATCGTTCATCGAGATGACCAGGGCATTCCTGGAACTGGGCGGGGACATAGTGGTCGATGCGGCGCCCTCCCCCCTGGAAGCGATCGAGATGATGAAGAAGCATCAGTACGACGCCATCGTCTCCGACTACCAAATGCCTGGAATGGATGGCATCCGCTTCCTGACCTACGTTCGCAGCCGCTTCGGCGACATCCCCTTCATCCTCTTCACCGGCAAAGGTCGGGAGGAGGTGGTCATCCAGGCGCTCAATTGCGGGGCGGATTTCTATTTGCAGAAAGGGGGCGATGCCAAAGCGCAGTTCGCGGAGCTGGCCCACAAGGTCCGCCAATCGGTGGACCGACATCGTCAGAACGAGGCTCTCGCCCTGGCCCAATTCTCAGTGGAGAATGCCGCGGTCGCCACCTTCTGGATCGAGCAGAGCGGTGCATTCCTGCGCGTGAACAAAGAGGCGTGCCAATCCCTTGGCTACTCGGAGCATGAGCTTTTCGGAAAACACGTCTGGGATATTGATCTGGGATTCTCCAAAGAGGCCTGGAAGAAGCACTGGCACGATCTGGAGGGCAAAGGCAAGTTCACCTTCGATTCGCAGCACAAGCGCAAGGATGGCCGGACCTTCCCCGTGGAGATCACCGCGAACTTCATGGAGGTCAACGGACGCAAGTACAACTTCGCTTTCGCCCGAGACATCACTGATAGTAAGCAGGTGGAGCAGAGGCTGCGGGAGGTAGTGGATTCCTATAAAACGCTGGCAGAGAATCTGCCCGGATTAGTGTACCGATGCTGGCTGCGGGAGAACAGCCGAATGACCTTCTTCAACGACATGCTCCTGCCGCTGACTGGCTACAGCGCCGAGGAGCTGAAGCAAGGCGAGGTATATTCCATCGAACCCCACATCCTCGATGAGGACCGCCCTGCGGTCACGAAGGCGGTCAAGGATGCGGTGCGCCTAGATCGGCCATTCGAGGTCGAGTATCGGCTTCGATCGAAAGCAGGAGACGTCCGCTTCTTCGTCGAGAGGGGCAGACCGCTTCGCGGTGCGGACGGCAAGCCCCTGTACATCGATGGCGTGATCTTCGACGTCACCGATCGCATGAAGGCCGAAACGTCGATCAGAGAGAGCGAACAGCGCTTCCGTCAGATGTCCGACCTCCTTCCAGCCATCGTCTTCCAGTCCGACCTCGATGGCAACCTGACCTTTGTCAATGAATTTGCGTATGGGATGACGGGCTTCACCCGTGAGGACTTCCTGAAAGGCCTGAACGGCCTGGACCTTTTAGCTCCCGAGGACCGGGACCGGGCTATGAAGGAGATGAGTGAGGTCATCAAGAGTGGGAAGGTGGGCAGCAGCGAGTACATCCTCTTGCGCAAGGATGGGAGTTTCTTGCCTATCTCTTTCCACGCCACCCCGGTGATCGTTGAAGGCAAGCCAGCGGGACTGCTGGGAGTGATGGTCGACGTCACGAGGATACGCAAATCGGAGGGCGTGCGAACGGCAGCCTACAAGATATCCCAGGCAGTGATGTCCGCATCCTCCCTCGATGAGCTGTACAAGTACATCCATTCGATCCTGGGCGAGCTTATGCCTGCGGACAACTTCTTCATCGCCCTGCGGGACGAGTCGAAGGAGACGATCAGTTTCCCTTACTTCGTAGACAAGAACGACCCGCCCCCCGTCCCCCGCATGATGGGAAAAGGAGTGACGGAATACGTGATCTCCTCCGGCCGCCCATTGCTGGTCGGGTCGAAGGAGCTAGAGGAGATGCGGAACCGGAAAGAGGTAGAGTTCACCGGCGCCCTTCCTGTCTCCTTCCTGGGGGTGCCCCTGCAGATCGACAAGACCACCACCGGGGCCATGGCGGTGCAGTCCTATGACGAGGGACTGCGTTACGGTGAGGAGGAGCTGGAGATCCTGCAGTTCGTTTCCAGCCAAGTGGCCCAGGCCATCGAGCGCAAGCGCCGCGAGGACGAGATCCAACGCTCGCTCTCCTTGCTGCGAGCGACCTTCGAATCAACCGCCGATGGCATCCTGCTAGTGGACGGCAGAGGGGGAAGCGTGATCTCCAACGAACGCTTCGCCAAGATGTGGTGCATACCCGATTCCATCATGAACACGCGGAACGACGAGCGGTTGCTGGAATTCGTGCGGGACCAGCTATCGGACCCCAAGCAGTTTGAGGAGCGCGTACGCTGGCTCTATGCCCATCCCGAAGAGGTGGCCTTTGACACCGTCGCCTTCAAGGACGGTCGCTGTTTCGAGCGTTACTCTCAACCTTACCGCATAGGCGGCAACGTCACCGGGCGCATCTGGAGCTTCCGCGACATCTCGGAGAAGAGGAAGGCCGAGGAAGCGCTCATGCAGTCCGAATCCGAGCTCAAGGCCATCATCAACAGCGCCAAGGACTCCATCTTCGTCAAGGACCGGGACCTGACCTACCGCATGGTGAACGACGCCATGGCGGAGCTGTTGGACCTGGCGGCAGCGAGGATGGTCGGATTGAAGGAAGCGGACCTTTTCGGCGAGACGGCGGCCAAGGAGACCGAGGTCACGGACCAGCTGGTGCTTGCCGGCGAGGTGCGGGAGGAGGAGGTCATACGCTCCATCCACGGCGTCACCCACATCTTCAGCATTATCAATGTGCCCCTCAAGCAGGAGGATGGGACCATACTGGGCATCTGTGGTATCGCCCGGGACATGACCGAGAGGAAACGGGTGGAGAAGGCGCTGCAGGAGGCGAACGCCAGCCTGAACATGCTCAATTCCATCACCCGTCACGATGTGCTGAACCAGCTGATGGTGATACGAGGTTATTCCGACCTGGTGCGGGCGGCCCTCAAGGACCAGAAGCACGTGGAGTACATGGACAAGGTCGAGAAGGCGGTGCGCACCATCCGCTCTCAGATCCAGTTCACCAGGGACTTCCAGAGGCTCGGTTCCGTCGAACCTAAATGGCACAACGTGGAGGAGCTATTGGACCAAGCCCTATCCACCCTGGAAACTGGCACCCTCGAGGTATCCGTGGACCTGAGCGGACTGGAGATCTTCGCCGACCCTATGCTGGAGAAGGTGTTCTACAACTTCATCGACAATACCATGCGCCATGGAGAACAGGTGAAGAAGATAGGGGTCTCCTGCCGCAAGGAGAAGGACGGTCTGCTATTGCTCTACGAGGACGACGGCGTGGGCGTCGCCCCCGAGGACAAGGAACGGATATTCGACCGCGGTTTCGGCAAGAACACTGGACTGGGTCTCTTCCTGGTCCGAGCCATCCTCAAGGTCACTCAGATCATTGTGTCTGAGACCGGGGAGCAGGGCAAGGGGGTGCGCTTCGAGCTGCACGTGCCCGATGGCGCCTACCGTTTCCATGAATGGGACGAGGAGACCACCTGAGCAAGCTGGCTCTCGCTCGTTCCAGAACAAAAGGAAAGGAAAAGTTAGGGAAATGAGGAGAACTCTCCTCGGTTTCTTCAGCCCTTGACGGCCTTTACGATGGCGTGGAGGTTCGCCGCCGGGACGCGCGCCGCGAGACCGCAGCCGGGTGCCACGACTTCGAAGCCCGCGTTCTTCACGCGGATGGCCTCGTTGTAGCAGTCCTGGGGCGTTCCCTGCAGCAACGGCCGGACGACGCCGATGTTGCCGATCAGTGCCGCGCGGTGTTTGACGATCTCGACTGCCTTCTCCGGACTGACCTTCTCCTCAACGCTCAAGGCGTCCACACCTGTGTTGATCATATGTTCGAGCAGGATAGTGGTGTCGCCGCAGATGTGCAGGACGGTCTTGGCCTTGCCGGCTCCAAGGAAGCACTCCTTGATGTAGGGCTTGGCGAACTCATCGAACATCTCGCCGGATAGCATATCCGTCGAGGCGGATGGATCGCTCATGACGATGACATCCGCACCGGCCTTGGCAAGCGCCTCGATGTAGGCCTTCTCCACCTTGGTGGCGAGCTTGCAGGCCTTCACCACGGCGTCCGGGTCGGTGATGATCCCCAGCAGGAGGTTCTCAGTTCCGACCAAATGGCCGGCGATTGTGAACGGGCCAGTGGTACCAACGATGATGGGGTATTCCTTGCCATACTTCGCCTTGGCGATCTTGGTCGCCTCGACCACCACGGGCAGCCTTCCCCTTTGGAGGAAGTCCCCCGGCAGGTTCTCGGGTATGTTGTTCATCTCATATGCTTGGGCCTTGACCATCGGTGTCCTGTCCATCTTACCCAATTCCACGCGGCATCCCATGATCTCGGCCTCGACCGTAAGGCAGAACGGGAACCTGACGCCCTCAAATCCGAACAGCTTGGCCGGGGCGGCTCCCAGATCAGCCATCTGCTGCGCGTTGGTGTGGGCTTCAGGCCAGTAGACCTTTGCATGCTCCTGCGCATCCACCGTCACGGATTGCGTGAAGCATGCAATCGGGGGCCTGTCCAATTTCTTTCGTTCGAGAGCGGCGAGCACGCGCTCCCTCGGGGTATGATGTGTCATGCGATTTCCTCCTTTTCTTAACACGGTATAATATGGTTCTTGGCCCGCAAACGAGATGTGGTTACATTAACCTTTCGTCCTTCGTTCAACAATCGTTGGCTTACCAGAAACTCTAGCCTGGACCCCGACATAATTCGAAATCTCGCGCACCGTCCGCAACCCGGTCCGGCATTTCTTCATCTCCACCTCGACCTTGACCTCGATACCCGTCCCGCCCGCCAAATCGACCCGCTTCATCAGATAACGGGCGGCGCGCTCCTTCGCCTCGCACAAAGCCACCTTTGATCGGTCCGCATCGAGCGGTCCTCTATATTATGGATTACGGATGTACACGAGGTACTTCAAATCCCTGTTATGCGTCTGTCTCTCCACGCTCTTGGAGACCAGGCTGCACACCGCGCCGACGGCATTCCCGACGTCGTGATCTTGCGGTACGATGACCTCTTCGACCCTAGGATGGGTTCGACCGGGGTATGCTCCCTCAGGCCTTGGTCAACTGGTAGACGTCGCTCAGGCCCTTGAGGACCGTGAACCCTTTCTCCGTGATGATGTAGTCGCCTCGGTCACGGCGCTGCACCATCATCCCTGCCTCTAGTAGCCTTTGGATATGGAATAGCAAGTTGCCCCCCCTTATGCCCGTGGCCACGGCAAGGGAGGAGAAGGTGCGAACATCTTGCGAGACCGCCTTGAGTATCTGCAGCCTGTGCTTGGAAGATATCGGCTCCAGCACCCCGGTCACGAACTCGTCCTCGCGGAGCTCGGCGATCTCCTGCTTCTTTTCGCTGATGCTGCCGTAGATCCTCAGGGAACGCATAAGGCGCACCTGCTTTCCGAAGAGACGGGAGACCTCATTGAAGCACTTCTCGCATTTATCGTAGGGGGAGGTGTCCCTCAGCCGGTCCAGCTCGCTCTGGTTGGTGATGATGATCTCCTCTCTGACGGTGTCGCGTTCCAAGAGGGAGGCGTTCTTCTGGAGGAACGCGGTGAACGTCGCCCGGCAGGGCTCGATCAATCCGCATCGCTTGACCATGTTCCTCGACAATCCTTCCTCGACGTCGTCCATGACCTGCGAGACCATGACCTCGAGCAGATCACCGCGGGGGCGGGGGGAGAACATGACCATATCCGATTGGCTCGAGACACCGGAGGTTCGATTCAAAGTCGTCTGTATCGCCGTTAGCTTGGCCTTGATCTCCGCCATCTCTCGCTTCAGCTCCTGCGGTTCCACAGGCATGCTTGGTCTAACGGAAGCGTTAGGCTAAAAGGTTTGCGAAAGAACCTTTTTGGTCAAGAAAATGTACCGCTAATATCCGCTTGGTCATGTTCACGCTGCCCTCACGGTACCCTTGGCTTTCATTAGGATGCTTCGCCACGAGGTTGTGTTTCAAATCATCAATCTGATGGCAAGCGCGGGTTGGGATCCAGCCCACATATCGAACGAAGATCCTTCTGAATCGATGACGGTCGAACTGGAGGAAATAGAAATGGCTCTGACGCCAAATTACTTATTTCATCGGATATGATGGTTAGCCAGTCGTTTCATTCTTATTACTCATAGGAAGGATTACTGGGGTTTAGCGTCAAAGCCTTGCTTATATATGGGTATGAAAATAAGCCCATCAGGAGGGTTCCTATTTCGAAATACAAAATCGAGAACGTGGTGGCTTCCACTTCTTTGGGCACTGAGCTTGACCTCCCGACCATAGCCATCTCTCTGGAGGGATCTGAATACGAACCGGAGCGGTTCCCCGGCCTGATCTACCGCTTGAAAGAGCCGAAGACTGCCACTCTCCTGTTCCACAGCGGAAAGGTCGTATGCACCGGCGCGAAGAGTCTGGAACAAGTGAAGACGGCCATTGAAAAGGTCACCAAGCAGCTCGAGAAGGCCGGTATTCACATTAAGATCGAACCGAAGATCGAGGTACAGAACATCGTCGCCTCGTCCGATCTGGGCCAGAGCATCAACCTCAACGCCATCGCCATAACATTGGGTTTGGAGAGGGTGGAGTACGAACCGGAGCAGTTCCCCGGGCTCGTGTATCGCCTGGACGTACCGAAGGTCGTGCTATTGCTCTTTGGTTCAGGCAAGCTGGTCTGCACTGGTGCGCGAAAGCCGCAGGATGTCGAG
>JAPKYJ010000029.1 GCA_026394375.1 Methanomassiliicoccales archaeon | reverse complement strand
TCCGCGAAGGACGCCCATTTCTGGGAACGGAGCGCATTCGGTCGGCTGACTCCTGCTTGCAAGGCAGGGGAGAACGCATTGTGCGTCTCCGGCGGCCTACTCCATCAGGAGCGTTCCAATGCCTTTCCCGCAGACCGTTGCCAGTCTCGTGCCCGATGGAGCGATGTGTACGCCACGGTCATTCGGGCATTTGAACTTTATCGCCATTCATCCCACGACTGAAGTTCGTGGGTTTTCTGGCGACATACTTATAATTCTGTTTTCATCATTGACCAACACCAGATGCCCAGAGGCTGCGCTCCAGTGACCTTGTTGGCGAGACAAGGCCAAGTTTCCGCTTTCAGTGACAATAATAACCTGATCTCTAGGAATGTGCGCGAATTTCATCTGACTCATTTCCGCATATCTGGATGTCCGCAGGACGATTGAGTTGAGACGGCAGGATTCCTCCGATTGCTAATTCCATAAGTAATCATTTATGGCCTGCGAGATTCACCAAATTTATATAGGACCGTGCGATTTTCCGCGCCATAGGAGCGTTGGGAAAGGCTCACCCCTATCTCCTCCTGACGGGAATTGTCGTTCCACCTTGCAAGCCTTCCCAACCTCCTTTCTCCATCTTCTTCCGATCCCTCAGACCCCGATGGAGATCCTTAGGATGTCCCTGACGCCTGGAGCCAGTCCGAGGAAGATGACTCCGAACTTGATTATATTGGATAGGTTCGGATAGCGTTCCAGATCCTTGGCGAAGAGGAAATCGAGCACCCAGATGAGGACCAGCACCAGTAGCAATTTGAAAAGCAGGACCACGGCAGCGGTTCCAGCAAGGTCGATCAGAAATGTCGGCAGAACGTGCTTCTCAGAATAGCCGTAGATGTCGACGCCGCGGAAGGTGGCCGATCCATCAAGGAAGTGAGCGAAGAACATGGCCAGGTTGATCGGCTGCGCCACCACCGCCCAAGGACGTCCCTTGAGCCACTTGCCCAGCAGCGCCACTCCCAAGGTGCAGACCGTGGCCAAGGTCAGGATGACGACGAACTCCATGGCATGAGGGTCGATGCTCCTTCCTGTTCTGACCTGGAAATCGGCCCTCCAGGAAGCGTCGAATTGAAACTGCACCACGAAGGCCGAGGCGATCAGGAGACAGAGGAGGCCGACGCATACCAGGCTGGACGCCACGGGGCCGAAGTCCTTCCGTATCATCAGATGCCAGAGAGCCAAGCAGA
This sequence comes from Methanomassiliicoccales archaeon, assembly GCA_026394375.1. NCBI lineage: Archaea > Methanobacteriati > Thermoplasmatota > Thermoplasmata > Methanomassiliicoccales > Methanomassiliicoccales archaeon. Next base: position 28,093 of record JAPKYJ010000029.1, on the reverse strand, counting down.
CAATGCCAGATCCCAGGGGCACCATCCACGGCAGGGAGCTGGAGAGGTCGGACGAGTCCAGACCTGTGATCAGAAAGTAGGTGGCCAGCAATCCCACCACCAGGATAGCGAAGGTGAGGAAATGCGTTCTCTGTCCGAACCTCTTCTCCTTCCTTTCGATTATCAACGCCGTGGCGATGGTGAAGATGAAGATGCCCGCGACCTGCACGTAGATCAAAGGCGAGATGAAGAAGTACTGCACCCCGCCGCGAAAGAGCTGGGCGTCCTCGAGGGCGCGTGCCACGCCCCCCACGATGAAGATCAGCAGGCAGGCGCCGATGAACCGAGCGTCCACCCGCAGGCGCAGGCGCTTGACGGCCTTGTACATGACCATGATGGCCACCGCCAGCAGAAGGCCGTAGATGAGCGTGCTTACGATGTTGTAACCCTCCGTGATCCCGGACACCGGGTGCTCCTGCGCATCCGAGATCACCGGTCCCCAAAAGTAACGGTAAAGGAAATCCTCCCAAACCTGCTTCGGGAAAAGCAGGGCGAGCGCCGAGAGGGCGATAAACGGAAGCGCCGCTATCCCGCCCCAAAACCAATAGCTGCGTCTCGCTCCCTTTCGAGCCAGATTAGCGAAAAATCTCGTCCTCACCGATAAGTTGAAAAGACGATAGGCATATATGAGGGTTCACCTAAAGGTGCTTGGATGGATGAGGGTGACTTCACAAAGTCCCGCTCGATGCTTTTTCCCAGGAACGTGCTCGCAGGGCATGGTGCTATCGAGTCGGTGCCGCAGGTCTGCAGGGACTTCGGTCTGTCCGGCACAGCCCTGATGATCGTGGGCGAAAAGACGCGTAAAGTGGCCGGAGACCAGATCACCGATGGTCTGCACAAGAAAGGTTACGAGGTGCAGATCGTGGAGACGGGCGAGGCCAGCTACGAGAACCTGAACCGGGTGGAGACAGCGGCCAAGGAGGCCAAGGCCAGCTTCCTCCTGGGCGTAGGAGGGGGAAGCAAGATCGATCTGGCCAAGATGGCGGCCAAGGACCTGGGGATCGAATTCCTCAGCATTCCCACCTCGGCCTCGCACGACGGCATCGCCTCTGGGCGGGCGTCGATCAAGAACAACAGCGTGCCTCTTTCCCTGGAGGCCAAAGTGCCTTTGGGCGTGATCGCCGACACGGCCGTCATCATGAAAGCCCCCTATCGGTTATTGGCAGCGGGCTGCGCCGATGTCATTTCCAATTCCACCGCGTTGTTGGACTGGGAGTTCGCCCGTCGCCTGAGGCACGAGGAGTTCTCCCGTTCCGCGGCTGCCCTGGCGAACTACACCGCTCAGACCATAATCGACAACGCCGATCTCATTCGGCCGAATCTGGAGGAGAGCGTGTGGATCGCCATCAGACCGATCATCATCTCCGGCATATCCATGAGCGTGGCCGGCTCGTCCAGACCGACCAGTGGCTCGGAGCACATGTTCTCTCACGCTTTGGACCTCATCGCGCCCGGCAAGGCTTTGCATGGCGAGCAGTGCGGGGTGGGTTGCATCATGATGATGTATCTGCATGGGGGCGACTGGATGCGCATCCGCACCGCCCTGCAGAAGATCGGCGCCCCCACTTCGGCCAAGGAGCTGGGCATCACCAAAGAACAGGTCATCGAAGCGCTCGTGACCGCCCATAAGATACGTAAGGACCGCTTCACGATTTTGGGCAATCAAGGCCTCACCCATGAGGCCGCGGAGAAGATCGCCACTATCACCAGAGTGATCTGATCGAAGGGAAGGGATGTCATGGCAACTGTCACACTCATAGGCGAAAGGCAAGCGAAAGAAGGGATCTGCTTCATCTACAAGGGCTTCGTTTCGGAGTGCCGCGAGTGCAAGCTGAAGGCGGTCTGCTTCAATCTGGATGTCGGGACAACGTACCGGGTAAGAGGGGTGCGGGACGTCAAGCACGAATGCAAGATGCATGAGGATGGCGTTCGGGTGGTGGAGGTGGAGAAGGTGCGCGCTTCCGTGGGGGTGGGGCAGAAGTTCGCGCTCGAGGGTTCGACCATCACCTATGATGAGGTCAAATGCCGCAACCTCGGCTGCGATCGCTACCGCCTCTGTCATCCCGTGGGAGTGAGCAGGGGGAACAAGTACCGCATAGTGGAAGTGCACGGCGAGGTGTCCTGTCCCGAAGGCAACAAGGTCATCGAGGTCGTGGTGGAGTAGGCAGCGGAACGGAGAGGCCTCCACCGCTGTGCCTTCTAAGATGAAGGCAACGTTCTCAGGTTCGATCCAGCCGTCCGCTTCTGAGAGACTGGCGATCGCTCAGCGGAAAGATTCGCCCGTTATCCGTTCGAACATCTCGATGTAGAGGTCGCTAATCTCCTTGACCTTCTCCTCTGGGAGCGGCGGGATGGGTGGTTCGGGTTGCTTGGCCTTGCGCGCCTTCATCAGCTTGTCATAGTAGCCGATCTCTCGGTAATGCTGGCGCACCGCCTCCTTGGAGAGCTCGAGGCAATGCCCGTTGGCATACTCGTCCTCATCCCACCAGCGGTCCTCGTCCGAGGTCCCGAAGGTGTCCACCACCATCAATCGGCGCTTCTCGTCGAAGGCCAGCTCCTTCTTCCCATCCACATGGATGAGCATACGGTCCTCCACCTCGGAGGCGATGAGGAGGTCGATCTTGGCCACCAGCTCGATGACCCGTTCGTATTCCTCGCGCGTCATGCCGGAGATCTTGATGCCTTCCTCTAGGCTGACCGGCCTATCCACCTTCTCCAACTTGGTCGTGGCCTCGTAGAACGGCCGGGGCAGCTTCTGGCCATACTTCGGTTCCTGGCCCTTGCGAAAGCCCAGCTCCTCCACGTCCAGCTCCCCGGCCTTGATCCGGTCAAAGAGCGAACCGGCTACGTACTGTCGGGAAATGAACTCCATCGGGATGAGGTAGTTGCTCAGGCCGCAGTGCAGCTTGCTGTAGTCCGAGATGACGTCGACCCTCTTCACCCGCATGCGGTTGGGCGGCACCAGTTCACGGAAATGCGTGCGGATGCCCTCCTTCCTCAGAAGCTGGAACCAGGAGGCGGCGGTGCGACACAGGGTTTCCCCTTTGAAGGGTATCTCGGTGGGGATGATCTTGTCGAAGACAGAGATCTTGTCAGTGAACACGAACTCCAGCGTCTTGTCGTCCACCTCGTAGACCTGCTTGACCTTGCCCGTTCGGATAAGCTTCATCTTCGCACCGCTGGTTGTATCGGATTGGTCTAGATATTACTTTTGTTTCCGTACATCGTTCCAGATACGGGAGGATGACATTCGTCATCAAGAAGATGATCGGGCGGGCTCACAGCTCGGCGCCCGCGTGCACCTCTAGGCCCCTTGCCCCGATGGCATAGGGGGTTATCCTCCGGGAATGCTTGATGCGCCTCATCTTCACGATGCGCAAGGTGAGCTGCATCTCGTTCTTGTCCGCCACTTCCACGTAGCGCAGGGCGACCACCCCATCGGACACGTACTCGGCCAGGCCGTCGCGCGTGGCCAGAGGGTTCTCGTCCTTCACCTCGGCGGTCATGATGCAGGTCGCCCCGGTCTTCTTGATCAGCTGCGTGAGATTGAACAGCGCCACTCGCTTGTCGTGCTCGTTGTCGAAGAGCATGTTGAGCAACGAGACGGAATCGATGACGATGCGGGTGGCACCGAAGGCCTTGATGAACTCCGGTAGCTCGCTCTTGATGCGGCTGATGGTGGTCTTGGCGTCCGTCGGTTCGAGCTTCACGATGACCAGCTTCTTGCCATCCATATGGGGCTTCAGGTCCCAGCCGAACGCTCTGGCATCGTCGATGATCGATCGCTCGTCCTCTTCCAGGGTGATGTAGATGCCCTTTTCACCATCCTTCAACCCCTGGTTCAGGAACTGCAACCCGAGGGTGGTCTTGCCCGTACCGAACGAGCCCATGACCACCACCATGTGCGATTTGGGGAATCCTCCCTCCAGCATCTCATCCATGCCCTCGATACCGCTTCTGATCCTGTCAACCATGCCCTCACCCCACTCTCTCGGTGTCAATGACCACCAGACCGCTCTCTGCCGTGACCACGGTGGCGAACCTCGCGATGCGCTCCTTGTCCAGGTGGGGGAGAATGCTCATGAACTTCTCCACATACAAGTAGCGCTGTCTTCGGGAGGTCTGCGCGAACTTGCTCCATTCGAATACCAGGGCACCGTCCACGCTATCCATGACCATTAGTTGCTTCCTCTCATCCAGGATGTCCCGGGTGAGGATGAGATAAACGATGCCGTTCCACTTTTTTGCCACTCTCTGCATGCCGCGTAGCACCGCCACCAGGTCCACGGTATCTATGTTCGCTGAGACCGCCAGATCGGTAATGGAGTCGATGATGAGGAGCGAGTCCGGAGCGTTCTCGTCCATGAAGTTGATCAAGGCTTCCAGGAGGTTCTCCTCGCCATAGCCAGCGAAGATGGAAGAGGCCTCGCCTCCCCAGCTCTTAGGCACCACGGTCTTCTTGAAATACATGCTGGAGAAATCCTTGAAGATCACGTTGCGTTCGAACGCCTCGTAGAAATCGGCGTTGAAGGAGACCTTTATCTCCTGCAAGATGTCCTCGCGGGAGCGGGAGAAGGTCACATAGCATATCTTCTTCGGCATGAACTGGTCGCTGGCGTCGTGGCCTAGGAAGTAGGAGGCGGACTGCGGGTTCTCCTTTACCAAAGCGAGCTTCGCGGCCGAGGTGTAGGCGAACTCCACTTGGCCTGCACCAAGCTCACCCAGCAATAGTACCGTGGAACCGATCGGCATGCCGCCCTTGATGATAGAATCGAAATCCGCCACCCCAGTCGGGATCCTCCTCACCTTAGAATTCATTCCCAGCACCTTACGCCAGATAATCATCCTGGGCATTTAAAGAACTTATTGCTGAGCGGAATCCGGCTGGGATGATATCGATCTCCCCCACTCGATCAGGAGATCATTCGATATCCTTCAACGAATTCCGAATCATTTCCAGCAACCGCACGGCCGTCTGGCACTTGATGGCCCAGCGGTCACCGAGGAACAATCTCTTCTCCGACCGGACCTTCTTCCCATCGTCTATGGCCAAATAGACCAGACCGACCGGTTTGTCCTCCGAGCCTCCATCTGGCCCAGCGATGCCCGTGCATGCCGCCCCAATGTCAGAGCCGGTGAGCAAGCGGGCGCCGGTCGCCATCTCCTTCGCGACCTGCGCACTGACCGCACCGTGATCGCGCAGAGTTGATCCCTTCACTCCCAGCAACTTGGTCTTCGATTCATTGCTGTAGGTAACCAGGCTGGCCAGGAAGTAGTCCGATGCTCCGGGCTCGTCCGTCATCAGGCTGCCGACCAATCCACCGGTGATGGATTCCGCCAGGGCGATGGTCTTTCCTTTTTCCCTAGCTGTCTTCCCAACTTCCTTCGCCAGGTTCATCGCCATTCCTCCGGGGCGGAGTGCCTTCAGTGAGCTCCTTCAATCTGCCCACGCCATCGATGTCCTCGATCACCCGGACCACGGCCGGAGGCACGAGACCTTGCCACTTCTCATTGGAGACCATGCGCCTCCTGATCTCCGTTCCAGAGTAGATCTCCCGGTTGAACATGGGCGAAGCGCGCACCTCGCAGCCCGCCTCCTCGAAAAGACGGCGGGTCAGGGGATTGTTGGAATAGATGGCCTTGAACGGAGGGACGAGAGAGACCACGTGCGCCACCCACACAGCGTAGCGATTAACATCCACGATGGGCACCAGGAAGTAGTTCTCCAAGCCTTCTTCTTTGAGAGCCCGGGATATCATCAGATGGCGCTCACCAGCTGTGAACGGGTTGTCGAAGGTGTGCGAGCATTGCGCGCTGCCGATGCAGATGGTAACTGAGTCGCATTCCCGGGCGATGGTGCGGATGACCTCCAGGTGACCTTTGTGAAATGGTTGGAAGCGACCTATGACCAGGGAGTTGAAGGCGTCCTTGCTCACTCGACCACTGCTATAGACAAACGAATGGCGTTATTCAAGCCTTTCTGAGGTCTCGAACGAAACCTGCCTAAGATCCGATCCAATCGACGCTTGGACGATGGCTACGGATCAGAAATTACATGGAAAAGAGGAAAAGCAAGTGGTTTGTCGCTTAGGAATGGACCGCCGGCCTCTTCGGGCCGCCCAAGGGCGAATGATTCTCGACCAATGCGGCCAGCTTCTTCAGCAAGCTTTCTTTCTTAATGCCGCCGATGAGCGCGTTCTCCAGGACCTCGGACATGTTGGAGACCGGCACGATGACGATCTTGCCGATGTACTTCTCCTCCAGCACCACATCACGCATGTTCGCTAGCGGGATGAGCACCTTCTTGATGCCCGACTCCGCCGCCGCCTCGATCTTGGCCGTGACCCCTCCGACCGGAAGTACCTGGCCGCGGACGCTCAACGAACCGGTCATGGCCACCGTCTGGTCGACCGGCACGTCCTCGAGCGCGCTGATGACCGCCGTGGCCACGGATATCGAAGCGGAGTCGCCCTCCACTCCCTCGTAGGTCCCGATGAACTGCACGTGCACATCGTGGTTGGAGATGTCCTCGCCGGTGTACTTCTTGATGATGGCGGAGACGTTCTGCACCGCTTCCTTGGCTATCTCGCCCAGCTTGCCGGTGGCGATGATCTTGCCCGCGCTCTTGGTCTGGGCCGGGGTGACCTCGGCCACGATGGGCAGCACCACGCCCGAGTACTCGGACATCGAACTCTCGGTGTTCAGCGCCGCCAGACCGTTCACTATGCCCACCTCGGCACCCTCGACGACGAAGGTCTTGTAGGCCTTCCTCGCCTCCAGGTAGCGGTCGGCGATCTGCTGCTCCAAGGAGCGCGCTATCTTCTTGGCCGCGAACACGTGCTCCGTGGTGACCAGGGGCTTGTTCTCTTCCACGGCGATATCTCCCGCCACCCGGATCAGACCGCCCAGCTCTCTGAGCCTTAGCGTCAGCTGGCCCTTGCGTCCGGCCCGGCGCTGCGCTTCCTTGACGATCTCCGCTACCGCGCGTTTCTCGAAGTGGGGTATCTTCTTGTCCTTGACCACTTCCTGGGCTACGAAACGGATGAGCTTGGCCCGGTTCTCGCTAGAGTCCTCCATGGTCGACTTCATGTAGATCTCGTAGCCGTAGCCACGGATCCTTGACCTGAGAGCAGGGTGCATTCCCCGCACCGCGTCCAGATTGCCTGCGCACACCAGGATGAAGTCGCACGGCACCGCCTCGGACTTGACCATGGCGCCAGAGGACCTTTCGCTCTGACCGGTGATGGAGAACTTACCCTCCTGCAACGCGGTGAGCAATGATTGCTGCGATTCGATACGCAGCATGTTGATCTCGTCCAAGAAGAGCACGCCCTTGGACGACTTGTGTATGGCACCGACCTCCAGCCTCTCGTGCGCCGGGGTCTCCAGGCCACCGCTCTGGAACGGGTCGTGTTTGACGTCGCCCAGCAACGCGCCTGCGTGCGCGCCGGTGGCATCGATGAACGGGGGCATCTCCGCGTCGTCGTGCGAAATGAGCAGCTTCGGTACCAGGATATTCTCTTGCCTTTGACCGGAGTAGCGCGTGAAAATCAAGATCGCGATCGCCGCTACGATGCCGACCAGTATGATGGTCGGATCGCCACTCTGGAGGTAAAGCACCACGGAGAGGATGATGACCATGAACACGATGGCCGTGAACATGCTCGATCTCTGTTGCTTGCGTTGCATCGCCTCCCGCTTCTGCGCCGTCACGATCTCCTTTCCTTTGCCCGCCGGCACCACCCTTATCTTCGGCTCGTTGGTGTCGTCCGGGTTATGGTAGGCGATCACGTCCTGCAGCTCGCCCTTGGGCAAGTATTCGGTCATGGAACGGGCCAGCATCGACTTTCCTGTGCCAGGTTCCCCGATCAGCATGACGTGGCGCTTCTGTTCCGCCGCCTTCCTGATGACCTCGACCGCTTGGTCCTGGCCTATGACCTGGTCCGACAGCTTGTCGGGCACCTTGACATCGGCGGTAGTGCTGAGACCCTGGCCTTCGATCCAGACGTCCACGTCGGGCAATGCCTCCGCGGCGTTCGGTTCTGTTCCAGCCATAATATTCGTTTTCATGATCTGTATCTGAATTTCACTCATAAAAACGCCACTTAATAAGCATTTGCCTGTGGTGCGCGAAGTGAGCGAAGCGAGAATAGCGCGAGCCAGACGGACGCCAAGCGGATAATGAGCCGATTCCTATGACGAATCGCCCGACCCGCTTTGCATGCACCCCGGAGCAAGGGTTAAGCAAGCCACCCCGTTTATGTGTGAAGGAACATGCGCATCGCCGACCTGCAACTGCCCGAAGGAGTGGCGGACATTCTTCGGGAGGATGGGATAGAGGAGCTCTATCCACCTCAAGAGAAGGCCGTTCCGTTGGCCCTTGAGGGCAAGAACCTCTTCCTGGCTGTGCCGACCGCCAGCGGGAAATCGCTCGTGGCCTACCTGGCGGCCTTGAAGCATGTACTGGAGAAAGGAGGCAAAGCCCTCTACATCGTTCCGCTTCGCGCTCTGGCCGCGGAGAAGTACGAGGACCTGATGCAGTTCTCCAAGCTCGGCGTTCGGGTGGGCGTGGCCGTGGGAGACTTCGATTCGCCCGACCCGGACCTGGAGCGCTACGACATCATCGTCGCCACCTCGGAGAAGGCCGACGCCCTGCTCCGTCATCGAACCAGTTGGCTGGAGAAGATCTCCCTGGTGGTGGCGGATGAGGTGCATCTCATCCATGACCCGGAGCGAGGTCCGACCTTGGAGGTCACCTTGACCAAGTTCCGCCGCTTCAATCCCGATCTCCAGGTCATCGCCCTCTCCGCCACGGTCAAGAACTCCAAGGAGCTGGCGGATTGGCTCAAGGCCGAACATATCGCCTCGAACTGGAGGCCCACGCCCCTGAAGGAGGGGGTGTATCTGAACGGAGAGGTGCGCTTCACAGACAACTCCAAACGCCAGGTCAAGGAGAGCGGAGACCCGGTCTGGTCCCTGGTGCGGGACTCCATTCTGGAAGGGGGACAGTGCCTGGTGTTCGTGAACACCCGCCGTTCCACCGAGACCCTGGCCATGAAGATCGCGCCCATGATGAAAGAGGTGATGCCAGAGCCGGTGGAGCTGGAGGACGAAGAACGTCTGCTGGAGGACCAGGGCGAGCCGACCAGCATCGGGAAGAAGTTGAGGGCTTGCGTTCGCAAGGGGGTGGCCTTCCACAACGCGGGATTGACCAACGAACAGAGGCGGATGGTGGAACGGGCCTTCAAGGCCGGGAAGATCAAAGCGATCATCGCCACGCCCACTCTTGCCGCTGGCATCAACCTCCCGGCCCGGAGGGTGGTCATCCGCGATGTCTCGCGCTACGAAGGAGGGGTGGGGAACGTGGCCATACCGGTGCTGGAGATCAAACAGATGTGCGGCCGGGCCGGACGTCCCCGCTATGACAAGTTCGGGGAGGCGGTCCTGGTGGCCAAGGATGAAGAGGAATCGGACTTCCTTTTCGACAACTACCTTCTCAACGATACCGAGGAGATCTACTCCAAGCTCGGCTCGGAGGACGTCCTTCGCACTCACGTTCTCGCCGTACTGGCGACCGAGGTAGCAACCTCAAAAGAATCGCTCATGCAGTTCATGGAGTTGACCTTCTTCGCCCATCAGACTAATCTATTCGGGTTGAACGAAGCCATCGACAACGTGCTCGATTTCCTGCGGCAGGAGGAGATGATCGACGGCGAGGACCGACTGAGGGCCACGTTCTTCGGAAAGCGGGTCTCGGACCTTTACATCGACCCCTTGTCGGCGGTGAAGCTTCGAGATGCTCTGCGCGCTTACTCCGGGCAGAGCGAGTTCGGGTTCCTGCAAGCGGTATGTTCGACGCCGGACATGCTCGCCCTCTACTTGAGGCGCAGCGATTATGATTGGCTGGAGAGGAAGGTGGTGGAGCTGGAGAAAGAGCTCATACTGCCCATGCCCACCGACCTGGGCCAGTACGACTTCTTCCTGGGGGAGGTGAAGACCGCCCTGGTGCTCGATGACTGGCTGAAGGAGATGGAGGAGGACCCGCTGCTGGAGAAATATGGCATTGGCCCAGGAGATCTTCGCAACAAGGTGGAGATCGGGGGATGGTTGCTCTACTCCATGCGCGAGCTGTCCAACATCTTCAACAAGGATGCCTATCCGCCGCTGACAGAGCTCATGGTGCGGGTCCGATACGGCGTAAGGAAAGAATTGCTGGACCTGGTGAAGCTGCGCGGGGTGGGGAGGGCGCGCGCCCGGTCCTTGCACCAGCACGGTATCCGTACCCTCGATGACGTGAGGGAGGCGGAGCTGCATCGCCTGGCCCGGATCCCGAAGGTGGGCGACGCTCTGGCGAAGAGCATCAAGGAGCAGGTGGGGGAGCGGCGGACCAGGGGACCGGAGGCAAAACCGGTGGAGAGCCCTCCAGTCCAAGAGAAGAAAGAGGAGCCGAAGGCCGATGGACCGCAACGCTCGCTGTTCGACTTCTAGAAATCGGTTATCGCCCTGGTGACCGCGAACCCGCGCTCGTTGCGGAAGAAGGAGAAGTAGTTCGTGGAGTGGTCGGTCTCGCGCATCTTCACGCAACGGATGCGCCTCTGCACCTCCGTTTCGGAGACCTCGACCATCTTCAGGTGGATGATGCCATCGGCCAGGAAATCGGTATCGTGCAGCCCGTAGCTGGTGTACGGACCGACCGGCATCTCGTTGACGACCACGGTGGTGATGGCCAGGGAACGGAGCCATTCGAACAAGCGATAGGCCTCTTCCCTCGGGCGCGGTGTGCTGGCGACCATCTCCAGTGCGCCCATGGAATCGATCACCAGTAGCTCGTAGTTCAGGCGTTTCTTGCTCTCGTTGACGGCGAATCGGAAGGTGTCCATGAACTGCGCGCCCTCGCTCTTCTTGCGGATCTCGCCCAGGTCCAGGACCTCCAATCGACCCAGGGTGTCCCCTTTCAGATCGAGGGCCTCCATCTGCCTGGTCAAGCTATCCTTCCCTTGTTCGAGCGAAACGTACAGAGCGTTCACTCCATCCCGCTTGGCGTTCATGAAGAGGATGTGATAGGCCAGTGACGACTTCATCGTGCCAGCGGCGCCGGCAATGATCACGATGTGACCTTGCGGTATTCCACCACCCAGGTTCTCATCGAATCCGTCGACGTAGGTACGATAGCGCAAGCGCTTCGCGGCGTCAGCCATAGCCCCTAACCTTCTGCATCATGAATTTAGGATGATTAAATCTCTTTGCGCCTAGATTGCGACGAGCGCGAATGAGGGCGAAATGTTTGAGACCGTCCCAAAGGTCCGCAAAGACTAGCCCAAAGATGACAACAGCCGCCTGACGTCATCCAGGTCGGCCCTGCTCTGGTGTATCTTCCCGGAATGCTCTATGACCGTATCCGGGTCCTTGAGCACGTTGCCCGTGCAGACGCAGACCACCTTCTCCTCTCTGGAGATGATGCCCTCCCGCTTCAGCTTGATCACGCCAGCCACGGAGGCGGCGCTGGCCGGCTCCACTCCCACGCCCTCTTTCCTTCCTAGCAGGAATTGGGCGGAGATGATCTCTTCGTCCGTGACGTCGGTCACATATCCACCGGTATCGTAGATGGCCTTGAGGGCCTTCTTGCCGCTGGCCGGGTTTCCGATGCGAATGGCCGTGGCCACGGTCTCTGGATGGTCGACCGCATCGAAGTCCTTCCGGCCGGCCCGGAACGCCTGTGCTATGGGGTTGGAGCCCGAGGCCTGCACCCCGATGAGCTGCGGCAACTCCTCGATCCAGCCCAGGCACTGCCATTCCGTGAGCGCCTTGTACACAGCCCAAAGGTTGGCGGCGTTGCCCACCGGCAGCACGATCTTGTCCGGCATCTCCATCCGAAGCTGGTCCAGGATCTCAAAGCCCAGGGTCTTCTGGCCTTCCGGTCTGAAAGGATTTATCGAGTTGAGCATGTATAGCTGGCCTTCATGTGCCAGCTGTTTCACTATTCCCAGCGCGTCGTCGAAGTTGCCATCGACGGAGATGACCTTGGCGCCATAGAACAGGGCTTGCGCCAGCTTGCCCAATGCCACTTTGCCTGAGGGCAGGATGACCACGCATCCCAGGCCGGCCTTGGCCGCGTAGGCTGCCAGCGAAGCGGACGTGTTCCCGGTGGAAGCGCATCCCACCACCTTGCAGCCTAGCTCCACTGCCATAGAGACCCCCACGGTCATGCCTCGGTCCTTGAAAGAACCGGTGGGGTTCGCTCCCTCGTGCTTGGCATAGAGCCGCTTCACCCCCACTTCCTTGGCCAGTGCACGACAATCGTAGAGGGGTGTGCCTCCTTCCTTGAGGCTCACGGCCTTGCGTCGGTCCACGGGAAGGAACTCAGCGTATCTCCAGACGCCAATGGGACGGCGGCGAAGCTTTCCCAGGCTCATATGGCGCGCCTCTTGCAGGTCCAGCTCCACGTTGAGCAATCCACCGCACGCTGGGCAGCTGTCGGCCAGCCTCTCCTCCACCACCCTGCCGCACTCGAAGCACTTGATCACGAAGCTCATGCTCTCTCCCTCCTGCATCCATCGCCCCAGGACGTCACCCAGGAATCGACCCTGATGCCTTCCGCCTCGTACACGGAGCCAACGGCCTTGGATATGTCAATTCCATCCATCTCCCGTCGGTCGAAGAAGGCGGCCACGCACGGACCGGAACCTCCCAGGAAGGCGGCCAGCGCCCCAGCATCCAACGCCGCCCTCTCCGCTTTCTCCAGATGCGGGACCAGCCCCCTCCTCGCTGGTTCGATGACCATGTCCCTGACGCTCCTTCCGATGAGAGCGAGATCTCCTAGGCTCATGCCGGTGGCTAGGGCGGAAGCGTGTCCCACCTGGAACACCATCTGCCTCAGATCGATGCTCTTGGGAAGCACTCCTCTCGCCTCCTTCGTGGGAACGATGATGTCCGGAAGCGCCGCCACTATACCGAGGTCCTTCGGAGGGGTGACCCGGATGACGTCCAACGGATCGTATGAACGGATGATAGTGAAACCGCCCAGCAACGAAGGCGCGACGTTGTCCGCATGCAGGCTGCCGGAGGAGACCTCCTCGCCCTTGGCGGCGCAGAGCACCAGATCGTTCTGGTTCAACGGCACATCGACCATGAGGTTGGCGGCGAACGCCGCGCCTGCGGCCGAGGCCCCGGAAGAACCCATGCCGCTGCACGGCCTGACCCCCTTACGAACGGTAATCTCCAGACCGAAGTCGGCCTTCGCCATTCGCAGCACTTCAGAGGCGGCCACGGCCGCGGTGTTGCGCTTCGGGTCCAGAGTGATGCGCTGAGCGCCTACGCCCTCGACCTTGATCACCCTGGCTCCGGTCCCCCGAACCACCACCGCCTCCAGTATGTCATAGGGTTCCCGAAGGGCCAGACCGAACACGTCGAATCCCGGTCCGAGGTTGGCGATGGACGCCGGTGCCCTCACTTCTATTCTCTGCGCGCGCATCCTCACACCTGCTGGTGCCTCTTTGCGCCTCAACCACGCTGGGCTGTGATAAACCTTTCGCGCTCTGCCTGATGCAGCTGACCTAAAGGGCTAAATACGTTCCTGGGCTTTCGAACGGCCAGCATGGTCGAATATCAGGTGATCGGGGCGCGTGGCCAGGTTGAGCAACCGAAGGAGCTCCTTCGTCGACTGCAGATGGTCAAGGAAGGCAATGTCCTGGCCCTGGATGCGGACCTGGTGTGCGGAAAGGAGCACTTGGAGAGCGCGGTGGCGCACGCCCTGCGCTCCTTCTCCAGGAACTCCAACTCCTGCAACGACATCATGATGGAGACTTTGCTCTTCGCGTCCGGGGAGAGGCAGATATCCAAGGCGCAAGAGAAGATGGGACCGAAACCGGGAAGCGAGCGCATCGCCCTGGTTCTGTTCGGTGCACCTCCTTCGATGGTGCTGCGACTGAGCGAGCTGGAGCGGGATGATTCGGTTCTCGAATGCAACGAACGCAAGACCCGCAGTTTTGGCATCACCCAGAGGGAGATCGAGGCGGTCGGAGATGATCGAGTGCAGGACCTGGTGCTGGAGAGGGTGGCGTTCGTGGAGATCTCCAAACGCTAGGGAGCTGTTTCGCATGCTGGCAACCAGGACAAAAGATATATGTCGTCAGTATCGCATAAGTTGGTTTCTAAGAAATCCAGAGAGCGAAAGATCGTGCGCCGGAGCTGACCGCAATTGACCGGGGATTATCTCAAGCAACTGCAGCTGACCAAGCAGTTGGAGCAGAAGACCAAGGAAGCGGGGAAGGTCCGCAAGGAAACGGAGGATAGGACGGTCGAGGCACAGAAGGCCATCGCCTCCGCCAAATCCCTGGAGGCTTCCACCGCCGAGGCGGAGAAGCTGCTGATCGAGAGCGGCCAGGCGGCGGCGCAGAGGGACTTCAAGAACGCGTTGGCCTTAGCGACCAAGAGCATCGAGGCGTCCAACCGGGCGAAGAAGGACAAGGTCTCCTCGATCATCGATTCCGCTCAATCCCTGCTCAAGCTCTTCCAGGACAAGGATATCCCAGGCAACGTTTCCGCTTCCATCAAGAAGGCGCAGTCGCTCCTGGATGAGGGCGTATTAGACGAGGCCTACACCAAGGCCAAGGCGCTGTGGGACGAGGTGGAACGCTTCGTCAATCACAAGATGGGCGAGTTCTTCGGGGGGGCGCAGACGCTCCTGCTGGTGGGGGAGAAGGTCGGAGTGCCGGTGGAGAGCGAGCGGCACATGCTGTCGCAGGCCCGCGAGAACATGGAGGCGGGCAAGTATGAGGATTCACTGCAGAAGATCCGCGAGTGCCACGATTTGCTAGGCAGCGCTCTACGGGACCTGTTCGGGGCCCGGGCCGACGCGGTGCGGGAGCTAGGCGAGTTCTCCTCTGAGCTCAAGAAGGAGAGCACGAAGGCCAACGAACTGATGGCCAAGGCCGAAGGGCTTCTCAAAGCCGGTGATTTCGAAGGCACCTTCGCCACCTTGCCCCTGGCGGAGGCGGAAGCACGGGCCTCCGTTTCCAGGACCCTGCTGGCCAATTCCGATTCATTGAAGAACCGGGCCGGGACCCTCAAGAGCTACGGCGTGGACGTGGTGAAGCTGCTGGAGGATATCGCCCATGGGCGCGAGCTGGCTCGAGGGGAGAAGGTCAAGGAGGCTATGGAAGCATGGCGCGAGAACCAGGCGTGGATGCAGAGATTGGAAACGGAGCAGTTCCTGCAACTGATCGCCAAGCTTCGCTCCCGCATCCTTCTGGCCAGTAAGGTCAAGTCGGATACCAGCAAGGTCATGGCCAAGCTGGAGCTGGCCCGACAGTCTTTGGGCCAGGGGGAGTTCGAGAAGGCCGCGGCCCTGGTCAAAGAATCGGAGGGGGTGCTCGAACAGCAGCTGGGAGGCTACCGGGAAGTGGAGGATGAGCTGGCAAAGACCAAGACCCTCCTTCTGGTGGCCGCATCCCTGCGGACGGAGGTCGATCAGGCGAAGGCGCTTCTAGACCAATCGAGGCAGTCCGCAATGAACCGGGACTTCCCTGGAGCTGTGGCTACGCTCCGCCGCGCGCAAGCCGAGGCGCACGATGCCATCCAGTCCGGGTTGGGTCAGGATATCATCAAGGCGGAGATGAAGGTCACCACCGCGCTCAAACTGGGCGCGGATATCACCAAGGAGAGCGCAGCGCTGGAGGAGGCCGTGGCCAAGGTCAGGGCCATGCAGTACACC
This sequence comes from Methanomassiliicoccales archaeon, assembly GCA_026394375.1. NCBI lineage: Archaea > Methanobacteriati > Thermoplasmatota > Thermoplasmata > Methanomassiliicoccales > Methanomassiliicoccales archaeon. Next base: position 12,342 of record JAPKYJ010000029.1, on the reverse strand, counting down.
GGCCTGCGCCAAGAGATGGAGGACTGCATCCTCGAGGTGGAGAAGAAGATCGCGGAACAGGCCACCTTCGAGGTCAGGGAAGCGGAGACGCTATTCGCTGGCTACGCCGGTCCGGTGCCGCTCCCAGCCTACAAGCCAAGGCTGTTGCAGGCGCAGGAGGCCCTTAGGACCGGCCATGGCGAACGAGCGTATGAAGTGGCCAAGAACCTCATCGAGGCCATCCGCCGGGAGGAGAAGAGTGCGCTAGACAAGCGCCTGGCGGAGGCGAAGCATCTTCTCTCCATCGCCAAGGACCTGGGGAGCGGGAGCTCGACTTTGAACGAGAAGCTGGCCAGGGCCGAGGACCTGCGGATAGAGGGCAAGGTCCCGGAGGCGCTCAAGCTAGCGGAGGAGGTAGCGGACTATTCCAGATCCATACTCAAGGATGAGCTCTCCCGACGCGCAGTTCAGCTGACCAGGCAGGTGGAGGCGGCGCGCAAGAACGGGGTGGAGGTGCTGCAGCCCGAGCGCTTGGCGGAGGAGGCGGGGCGCAGCCTGAAGCGTGGCGACCTGGAGGGTGCCTATGCCCAGATCAAGGATGGCGAGACCACGCTCGAGAAGCAGGTCCTGGACCACACCCAGATCTACGATCGCATCGCCGACATGGGCAGCCTATTGAAGGAGGCTGAGGCTCAGGGCATGGAGACGGGGGCGCCGGCGGAGATGCTGGCATCGGCCAAGAGACTGTTCGAGACGGGACATTATGAAGAAGCTCGCCCCGCTGCCGCCAGAGCATTCGTGGAGACGGAGAAGCTGGTGGCGCCCTTCGTCGCCCCTCGGCGCATCGGAGCAGCCAAGGACCTGCTGGCCGTGGCGAAGCGCATGGGGTTCGAATCCGCCCTGGCAGAGAAGAAGATCGAGCAGGCGCAGGCTTTCCTGGATAAGAAGCAGTATACGGACACCATGGCCGCCATCCGGGAGGCGGAACGAACGGTAAACGGACTGCTAAGGAAGGGCGCGGAGGCTGAGATCCAAGAGATCAAGGCCAGCCTGGGCAAGGTCAGGGAGACGGGCACGGACGTGAGCGCCGTGCAGCAGATCCTGGCCAAGGCGGAATCTCTGCTCGCGGAACGGAGGGTGTACGATTCCCTGCGAGCCCTGGAACTGGCCAAGAACGAGCTCGACCAGGCGTTCCTGGTGAGCGAACGCACTCATGACGCCTTGGAAAAAGCCCAGTCCACCCTGGCTGAGGCGCAGGAGTTCGGGTTGAACGTGGCCCCGGCGGCCGAGCTGCTCCGCCAGGCCAGGAACTACTACAAGATGGGACGGCAGGGCATCTCCCATGAGCTGGCCAAGAAGGCGGGCGATCAAACCGCGCAGTCCGTGGCGGACCTGGTAAGGGATAACCTACGCAAGCTGGAGATGAACTACCGCCACCAGGAACTGGACGGACCGAACCTGGAAGCGGCGATGCGCATGAAAGGAGAGATCGAATCCCGCTTGGGGCAGAGGCGCTTCAAGGAGGCCTTCGCCCTCACTCGCACCTTCGAAGATGAGTTGAGGAAGGTGCAGGAACAGAAACGCCTGGCCACGCGTTCTTTGGAGGAGCTGACGACGGCCTTCGGGTCCGCCAAGAAAGAGGGATTGGTGGTCCCATCCGTGGAATCGCTCTTGACCCAGACCAAGGCCAAGCTGGCGGAAGGCGCTTTCTACGAATCATTCGCGCTGGCGGTCAAATGCGGCGACGAATTGCGGAGCCAGAACGACCAGTATGGCCGGAGGAAGGCGGAATTGGACGAGCTAGAACTCATGCTCAAGGACCTGGAAGGCGAGCCGGTTACCGACGTCTTGGAGATGGCGGAGCGGGCCAGGAACGCCCTCTCCTCCCTGGACTTCGAGATGGCCAATCTGACCATCCGTCGGGGAAAGGCAGCGGCCTCTGAGGCCCTGGCCAACGCCCGAATTCGCTACACCGTTGAGTTCAAGGACCTATGGGCTGCGATGAAGGAATTGGGGATCGAGAAATCGACCGTGCCCACGTCCGTGCGCACCGTGGCCGAGTGCAAGGCGTCCTCCCGACCGGTGGAGCTGCGCGCCCTTCGGGACGCTACCAGACAGATGGGCAAGATGGTCCTGGAACGAGTGCTAACGAAGCAGATCGAGATCGAGAGGGAAGTGACCAAGGCCAGGTCCACTGGCGCCGACGTCTCTGCTTCGGAGGAGTTCCTGAACAAGTCCAAGGAGGCTTTGCGATCGAACGACGCGCAGACCGCCTGGCTGGCGATGAGCAATGCCCAGAAGCACATCGGCGTGGCGGAGGAAGAACAGCGCGATTTCGTGAATTTGAGGACCAAGGTGGAGGCCAAGATTGAGAACGCCCGCCGCAACGGGCTGGAGCTCACGGAGACCATCGCCTTCTATCGCCTGGCGGAGGAGCTGAAGACCAAGGACCACCGCCTGGCGCTCGGGAAGATCATCGAGGCCTCGGATGCTGCGGACAAGGCAGCGCTGGACTTCTTGCCCGATATACAAGTAGATATCGATTTCCTGGAAGACCTCGTACAAGGAAAAGCATGCAAGGCCCGTCTGCGCTTCGCCAACGAGGGGAAGGCCATGGCGCGCGACGTGTGCGTCCGAGTGGAGGGGGACCTGGAGGTCAGCGCGCCGATATGCTTGCCGAAGCTGCGCGGAGGGGAGAAGGTGGCGGTGGAGATCGAGGTCGTGCCCAAGGCCAAGGGCGAGGTCAAGGGAGTGCTGATGCTGGAATGCAAACCAGTTCTCTCCAACGACACCGTGGGATTCGAGACGGAGTTCGATGTGCGGGTGGACTGAGCTCGACCGCTAGCGAGAGGCTTTCCCACTGCTTTTGGAGATATTCCTTGAGATGATGTTCTCCGGGTCGAACGCTCCCGCGACGATCATATCTCGGACCGCTTCGATGTCCTCGTGCATCGGCCGGTCGTCCGTCAGGCGCTTGACCGCGGAGCGCACCCGGCGCTTGGCCGCCTGCACCCCCGCCCCTGGCCTGAGCTTATGGAACTCCAGCGCCTGTGCCCCGCATATGAGCTCGATGGCCAACACCCGTTCGGCGTTCTCCATCACCTGCATGAGCTTGAGCGCCGCCAAGGAGCCCATGGAATTGTAGTCCTCTTGGTTGGCGCTCGTGGGCAACGAGTCCGCGGAAGCGGGCGAGGAGAGCAGCTTGTTCTCGCACACCAGGGCCGCCGCCACGTACTGCATGATCATCATCCCCGACTCCAGCCCTTCCGACTTTACCAGGAAGTCAGGCAGGTGGCTGAGCTTCCCGTCCACCAAACGGGCGATCCTCCGCTCCGAGAAGGCGGCGGCGACGTGCACAGCCAGGCAGGCTTGGTCCAGGGCCATGGCCACTGGCTGTCCATGGAAATTGCCTCCCGAGACGACGCTACCATCCTCGAAGACCAGCGGGTTGTCGGTGACGGAGTTGATCTCTCGTTCCAGCACCTCTCTTGCGAACGCCAGAGAATCCCAGCACGCCCCCAGCACCTGGGGGGCGCATCTCAGCGTGTAGGCGTCCTGGACCTCGTGGCAGTCCCGATGAGACGGGATGATCTGGCTTCCGATCAGAAGAGCGCGCAGTTCGGAGGCGACCTTCTCCGCTCCGGGATGCGGCCTGAGGCGGAACAAACGCGCATCGAATGCCTGGGAGGTTCCCCTCAGCGCTTCCACGCCTATGGCAGCGGCCACGGTGGCAGCGTGCAGGAAATGCTCCGCTCGGTGGAGGCAAAGGCAGCCTATGGCGGTCATCATCTGCGTGCCGTTGATGAGCGCCAGTCCCTCCTTCTCATGCAATCGCACCCGCTCCAGTCCCGCTCGGCCCAAAGCCTCCGCGCCCGGCATCCTCTTGCCTTGGTAGAATGCCTCTCCCTCGCCCACCATCACCAATGCCATGTGCGCCAACGGAGCGAGATCACCGCTCGAACCCACCGAACCCTTTCGGGGAACGACCGGCACGACCTCGGAGTTGAGCATGTTCAACAGCATCCTTACGAGCTCGACCCGCACCCCCGAGTGCCCAGAGCTGAGGGCGTTCGCCCGCAGGAGCATCATGGCCCGCACCACGTCCTCTGGCAAAGGCTCGCCCACCCCGCAGGCCGTGGAGCGGACCAGGTTCAATTGCAGCTGCATGATCTTGGACCGGGGGATGATCACCGTCCGAAGCTCGCCCACGCCGGTGTTCACGCCATAGGCTATTTTGTCCTCGCTCAGCACCCGCTCCAGGACGGCCCTGCCTCTCTCAATGCGCTTCAACACCTCGGCTCCAAGCTCGACGTCCGCCCTGCACTCCGCCACCAGGACGATATCTGCGAGGCTGAGCGAATGGCCGTCCACCCGCACTTTCATCCGATCACCGGCTGAGCTACCGCTCAAGGAGATATTAATGCTTCCAGCTCCCTTCCTCCGAATACCGTGGACGCCTAGGCTGGCGCGAACTTGTACCCGTAGTAGATCACGCCCGCTGGACCGTCTTCGCCCAGACGACGCAAGGTGGTGCGGACCCGCATGCCGATCTTGACGTCCTTCGAGTCGCAATCGATGAGCTGGGAGGTGATCATCACTCCCTCGTCCATCTTCACCATGACCACGATATAGGGCTTGAGCATCTCCATCTGGCTCGGTGCCTCGTGCACCACCGTGTGGGAATACACCTCACCTTCGCCCTTGAGCTGTAGGGGCTGCATCTTGCCGATGGACTGGCGGTGGCATTGGGAACAGACCCCCCTGGGCGGGAAGAAGACCTTCCCGCAGACGCCGCATTTCGCCGCCGCTAGGTTGTAGCGGGACGGGTTCTCGCGCCAGAACCTCGCCGTGGCCATTCACGCCACCTCCAGTATATGCACGACGGAGGTGGCACCGGTGCCGCCGACGTTCTGGGCCAGGCCCACGCGCGCTCCGTTCACCTGGCGCTTTCCGGCCGTGCCTCGCAGCTGGATCACGAGCTCCACCATCTGGGCCAGACCAGTGGCTCCGATCGGATCTCCCCGAGCTTTCAGCCCGCCGGAGGTGTTGACTGCCACCTTGCCCCCGATGGCCGTCTGCCCGTCCGCCGTGGCCTTCCCTCCCTGCCCCTTCTCAAAGAAGCCCAGGTCCTCGATGGCCAGTATCTCGGAGATGGTGAAGTTGTCGTGCACCTCCATCACCTGCACGTCCTTGGGCTCGAGCTTGGCCTGCTTGAAGGCCCTCTGCGCCGCCAGCTTGGTGGCGTGGAAGGAACATATCTCCTCGCGAGCGTGGAGCGCCAGAGTGTCCGAGGCTTGAGCGGAGGCGGTGATCTTGATGGGCTTGTCGGTGTACTTGCGCGCCCTGTCCATGGCGCAGAGCACGACCGCCGCCGCTCCGTCCGAGAACGGCGCGCAATCGAAGACGCGCAAGGGCTCGGCCACCGGAGGCGATCTGAGCACCGTGTTCAGGTCGATCTCACGCTGGAACTGCGCCTTGGGGTTCATGGAGCCATGCTTGTGGTTCTTGACCGCCACGGAAGCAATCTGCTCCCGGGTGGTGCCATATTCGTGCATATGCCTCCGGGCGATCATGGCGTGCAATGCCGGGAAGGTAGCGCCGAAGGTGCACTCCCATTGCTGGTCCGCCGCCGACGACTGGATCTCGGACGCCATGACCTCGCCCACGTCGGTCATCTTCTCCGCCCCTCCGACCACCACGATGTCGTGCATGCCCGAGGCCACCGCCAGATAGCCTTGCCTGAAAGCAAGCCCTCCCGACGCCCCGGCCGCTTCCACGCGCGTGGCCGGGATGTGATCTCTTGCCAGACCGGAGTAGTCGGCGATGAGGGCGGCCACGTGCTCCTGTTCGATGAAGCGCCCGGCGGACATGTTGCCCACATAGAGCGCCTCGATCTCCTCCGCCGCCATGTTGGCGTCGTTCACCGCCGCCAACCCTGCCTGGATGCCTATGTCCCGGAAGGACATGTCCCACAGCTCGCCGAACTTGGTATCCCCGACCCCGATGACAGCGACCTCCCTCATCACGCTCCCTCCTTCATGCGTATCTTGCCCCGGAACTTGGCGTAGGTGGCATAGTCCACCATCACCTTGCGCTCCAAGAGCTCCTTGACGGTCGGCGCCGCCTCTCGTCGATACTCCTTGATCTTCTCCGTTACAGTGATGTCGAAAGCATCCGATCCAGCTCCCGAACCATAGGCGACCGCGAATATCCTGTCGCCCGGAACGGCGACGTCCAATATCGCCGCCAGGCCCAAAGGCACCGACCCGCTGTAGGTGTTGCCTATCTGAGGCGTGACCATGCCCACCTCAATCTGCTTGTCCGTGAAGCCCAGCATCTTGGCCACCCGCTGCGGGAACTTGCCGTTGGGTTGGTGGAAGACCGCATGCGCATAGTCCGTCGGCTTCGAGTTCATGGCCTGCAACAACATCTTCCCCGCCGCCTGCACGTGCTTGAAGTATGCCGGTTCTCCTGTGAAACGTCCTCCGTGCGAGGGATAGGGCTGTCCTTCCCGGCGCCAGAAATCTGGCGTGTCAGTAGTATAGGAAAGGGTCTTGTTGATGACGGCGATGAGCCCCTCGGATCCGATGAGGAACGCCCCTCCTCCTGCGGAGGCGGAATACTCCAGCGGGTCGCCGGGCGCTCCTTGAGAGGTGTCGGCACCGATAGCCACCCCATACCGTATCATGCCCGCCCCCACCATGCCCATGCATGTTTGGATGGCGGCCGTGCCGGCCTTGCAGGCGAATTCGTAGTCCGCGACCGTGATGTTCGGGGACGCGCCGATCGCTTCCGCGACTATCGTGCCGGATGGTTTGACGGCATATGGATGGCTCTCCGATCCGACGTACAAAGCGCCGATCTCCTTCGGGTCCACGTCCACGCGGCGCATCATCGCCCTGGCCGCCTCCACGGAAATGGTTATGACGTCCTCATCCGGGGCTGGAACGCTCTTGCAGTTGATGAGAAGCCCTTTGGACATCATGTCTCCGTCCGTGCCCCAGACCTTGCCTATCTCCGCGGGCGTGATGCGATACCGTGGCACATAGGCGCCGTAGCTTACGATTCCTGTCTGCATGAGAAAAACCTCACTCGATCTTCTCCAGCCTCTCCACCAAGGAAGGTAGGGAGATGTCGGTCTTCACCAACGGTATGTTCTCCAAGGTGGCGAGGCGAATGGCCAGTTCGTCCACGTGCTCCGGTCGGTGGTACACGACCATGGCCGGTTTCAGCGGATGCGCCCGGATGGCGATCATGGGCGAACGCCCGAACTTCACCCCGGTGAAGATGAGCGCCCGCTCGCTGCTCCAGCCGTAGATCTTCAGGTAGTCCGTGGAGCCCAAGGAGGTGATGGCCTTCACCGAATCTATGATCGTGTAGCCGTGGATGTTCCGCTCCAGATTAACGTGCTTGGTGAGCGTCGATCCGGAGATGATCGTCAAAAAATCCCCCACGGGGATGGAGTGCTTGAACTCCTTGATGGAGATTATGCACTCGCTCTTCTCCCCCAGGTCGTACTTCTTGAGCACTCCTCCCCCCTTCGATTCATCGATGGCGATGAGCCCATCCACGAGCTTGCGCACAATCACTATGCCAGGGCTTTTCCTCCTTCCCGACTCGTAGTCGCTGATGACCGACGGCGACACTCTCAGGTGACGAGCTAGCCCCTGCTGGGAGATGCCGAACTCCTCCCGCCACTTACGGATGGTCTTGCCCGCCTCCGCGGAAAGAGTGATCTCGCCAGCCATCTTCTCTCGCAGCTGATCCCGCATGCCTCTAGCATCAGGAGAAGCGTATTTGAATTTGTCGAATGCGTTATTCGACAAAACACGCACCAGGAAGGCCGGGAGCGGTCGATGGGATGCGGAGGTCTCGTTCGTTCGAGCGAACAAGCTCAGCGACGAAAGACCAACGATTAAATATTCATGAGAAGAGATGGGAGATGAGAAGCCATGGACAACGTCCACGAAGACTATTCGAAGCATGACCTCAAGGGAGTGTTCAAGGACCGAACGGACGCCGGGGTTCAGCTGGCGGACATGCTGCTGGAGCTTTCCGATAGCGGAGCTATGATATTCGCACTGCCTCCAGGAGGAGTACCAGTAGGCGTGGAGATAGCCCGCCTTCTGCGTCTCCGATTGGACGCGGCGGCGGTCTGGGAGATATATTCGCCGAACGATCCCCAGCTGATCATCGGGGCCGTAGGGCCAAACGAGACCCTGATGATCGATGACACCCTGGTGAGCTCGAAGGGACTGTCCGAGGATCTGTACCGGTCGGCGGTGGAGCGGGCCAGGCAGAGCGTCCTGTGGCGCGATGAGCTATACAGGCAGGGAGAACCGTATCCGAACCTAGAAGGCAAAACGGTGATCCTGGTAGATGAGGGAGTGGCCGAGCCCATCGGCCTGTTGGCCTTGATCAAGTTCGCGCGCAGCAAGAACGCTAGAATGGTTATGGTGGCCGTTCCCACTGCCACAGCCCGAGCACTGGAGATCCTGGCCGAGAAGGCCGATGAGGTGTATTGTCTGAACGTCCGGTCTCAAGGAGATTTCTCGGTCTCCGAGGCCTATCGGGAGTGGCGCGAAGTGAACGAAAGGGATGCTATGTTGGCTCTAAGGTCCATGGTAGAGGATGCGTGAGTTGGCAGGGAAACCAGATTATTGCCAAAGGACTGGACAGGGGGTAGATATTTTATACTCCAATCCTGTTTAGCGACTCGCCTCACCGGGTCTGTGGGCTAGCTTGGTTAAACTCCGTGGTTCGGGACCACGGGTCTCCGGTTCAAATCCGGACAGACCCACCATCCATTTCTTGAGAATCAGCCGATTCTACGACGCGCCATGCAATCTTGAGCATACAACAAGGAGGAATAATCCGGATTCCTCGATTGCGACTGATACGGCAATCAAGCTATATTCGAGTTCGTTCATCGTCCAATGGATGGTGGAAAAGAAGCTGCGCCTCGGTCTGGTCCAGATGAAGATGGGGTCGTCTGCGAAGAAGAACCTGGACAAGGCGGTCTCCATGACGGAGCGGGCAGCGAAGCAAGGGGCGGACATGGTCTGTTTGCCGGAGCTCTTCACGAGCACGTATTTCGCGCAGCATGAGCTGACCCAGCCCCTGGATATCACCAATCTCGCGGTCGAGGTGCCCGGCGAGTTGAGCAAGAAGCTTGGAGCGTGCGCCAAAGACAATGGGGTAGTGCTGGTCGCCGGCTCGATCTACGAACTGTTCAAAGGGAAGCTGTTCAACACCTCCCTGATCTTCGATGAACGTGGTCGGCTCCTCGGCAAATACCGCAAGACACACATCCCGCACGACGAGAGCTACTACGAACAGCACTACTTCGCTCCTGGGGACACGGGATTTCAGGTCTTCCAGACCAGCAAGGCGAAGATAGGTGTGCTCATCTGTTACGATCAGTGGTTCCCGGAAGCTGCCAGGTGCATGGCGCTTCAAGGAGCGGACATCATCCTATATCCCACGGCCATCGGCACCGTCCGAGGCATCCGGCAGGCGGAAGGCAACTGGCATCGCGCTTGGGAGAACGTCATGCGCGGCCACGCCATCGCGAACGGGACCATCGTCGCGGCGGTCAATCGGGTCGGAACCGAGGAGAGGATGCGCTTTTGGGGAGGGTCTTTCGTCATCGACGCTTTCGGCAAGACGCTCGCTCGAGCCGGTAGCCAGGAGCAAGTGCTGGTAGCGGAGGCCGACCTGGCACACTCGGAAGCGGTCCGAGAAGGCTGGCGGTTCTTCGCCAATCGAAGGCCGGAGTGCTACGGCCGGCTGCTTGAGAAGAAGCGGAGGGGTTGAGCTACTGGAGCCTGCCACGCCAAGGAAGCTTGGCTATCGCATGCCGGCCGAGTGGGAAAGGCACGAGGCCACCTGGCTCTCCTGGCCCAAGAACCCTTTGACGTTCCCGGAGAATGTCATCGAAAAAGTGGAGATAATTTTCAGCCAGATGGTCGAGGCGCTGTCCAGGGGGGAGAAGGTCAAGATCCTCGTGGATGACCAGAATTCGAGCGATCGTGTAGCACAGATAGTAGATGAGGCGGGCGCGAGCATGAGCAACGTGCTTCTTCTCAAGATAAGGTCCGCGGACGTCTGGATCCGGGACTATGGCCCCACGTTCCTGCTCCATTCCAATCAGAAGGAGAGATCAGCGGTCAAATGGCGCTTCAATGCCTGGGGCGAGAAGTACGACGACCTTCTGTGCGACGATGCGACAGGAGAGGAGTTGGCCCGCGCCACCTTGGCAAAGGTGTTCCATCCAGGCATCGTCATGGAAGGGGGCTCGATAGACGTCAATGGCAAGGGAAGCGTGCTCACCACCAAGCAGTGCCTGCTGAACAGGAACCGCAATCCCCAACTATCCAGAGAAGAGATCGAGGGCTACCTGGAGCAATACCTGAACGTGGACAACATCATCTGGCTGAGATCGGGCATCGAAGGAGATGACACGGACGGCCACGTGGACGATTTCGCCAGGTTCGTTTCCAGCGACAAAGTGCTGTGCGCCTTCTCCAGTTCCAGACGGAAAGAGAACCGAAAGGTGCTGGCGGAGAACCTGGACCTGCTCAAGAGCGCTACCGACCAGGACGGGGAGCCGTTGCAGGTGCAGAAGCTGCCCATGCCCAAGCCCCTCTGGTTGGAGGAAGAGCAGCGTTGGCTGCCGGCCAGTTATGCCAACTTCTATATCGGCAATCAGGTCGTGCTGCTGCCGATCTTCAAGGACCGCAACGATCAGAAGGCGATCGACATCTTGCAGCAGGCTTTTCCGGATCGAGAGATCGTCACGATCCTCGCAGCCGACCTCGTCTACGGCTACGGAGGGATACACTGCGTCACGCAGCAAGAGCCAGGGACCGACTAGCCTAGCCAACGCCCGATCGCTACCAGAGCTTGTTCTTCGCCTCTTGATATGAGCGCTCGACCACCGTCATCGTGCAAGTGACGACCCTCATCTCCAGCCCGAAGATCCTAGCGAGCTCCGCCGCCTGCCGATCGAAATCCGGGTCCTCCAGTCCAGTGTGTTGAGCACAAGAATCATTTCGCACCCCCCTCTCGTTCAGCAACCCTCACTTCACGACCAGGATGTAGAGCCGTGGCAGTATGGGCGCCAGGATCCAGAGCCAGTAGCGCAGTCTGAGGTCAAGGAGGCTACTGTCCCAGAAGAACGGCAGCACGGAGAGCAGGAAGACCGTCGCCGACAGCAGGAAGGAATCCCTCTTGCTGCGGTAGATCGCCCTGAGACTAGAGTCCTCCAGGTCGTTCTGTTTGGCGATGTGGTCGGAGAAGAACGCCAGGACCAGCATAAGCCCGGCCAGGTCTAGCGCATAGATCATGGAGGCCAGGCTGTCGATCATCTCCACGTCCGGCCCGGTCTGCTGCGGGCTAGATATCAGGTTGAAGAGATACGGCTCGATCGCCACCAGGAACAGCATGATGTAGGTGGTCCGCAGCATGCCCTTCGTCTCCACCTTCACCAAAATCATGTGCTGGCTGAACTCTTCCCAAATGAAGACAAGGATGATGAACCCATAGGCGAAGGCGATAACATCCTCCAACAGCTCATGAGGGTTCCTGGGCGGGCTGGTGACCAGGATCAAGGAGCCGATGGACAGGGCGAGCCCGAAGACCAGGTCCACCAGGTTCTCTACGTGGGGTATAATGTCTCGCCTCGACCTTTGGCCCTCCTCGGTGTCCACGTCCCCTTCGATTGCCTTGAGGCGTATTTGTCGGTTCCGTCGATCTCTGCGGACTTGCACCAGAAATAAGTGCTGCCATGCACTTCGAAGATGCATGGTGCGCATGCGAAAGAGCGAGAGGGAGGTGCAAGACCGAACCATCATCGACGAACTGATGCACCGTTCGCAGGTTCTCCGGCTCGGTTTGGTGGATGGGGAGGAAGCCTACCTGGTCCCGGTCTGCTTCGGCTATGAGCAAGATGTCCTGTTCATCCACTCGGCCAGGGAAGGCCGAAAACTGGAAGCAATCAAGGCGCACCCCCGGGTATGCTTCGAGGTGGATGAGGGCGAGGTGATCTCTGCCAAGCAAGCTTGCCGTTGGTCCGCCAAGTACATGAGCATCATCGGCTGGGGAGTGGCTTCGCTCGTCAACGACCCAGAGAAGAAGCGGCTCGCCCTGGACGTGATCATGCGCCACTATGGCGGCAGAGGTCCTTTCCAGTACGACCCTGCCTCCCTGGACGAGATGATCGTTATCCGCATCGATGTCGAAGAGATGAGTTGCAAGCGACCGATCTAGGGAGCATTGGAGAACCGACAAGGGAATGTTCCGAGTGATCATGGTGCCATTGAGAAATCGGTAAATAGCACCTGGTCGTTTGAACCACAAAGT
>JAPKYJ010000028.1 GCA_026394375.1 Methanomassiliicoccales archaeon | reverse complement strand
TTCTACGTCCTGGCGCCACTGCCCTACGACTACAAGGCCCTGGCGCCGGTGATCTCCGAGGAGCTGCTCCGACTGCACCACGACAAGCATCACGCGGCCTACGTGAACGGTGCGAACGCCATCCTGCAGAAGCTGGACAAGGCAAGGAAAGAGAACGTTGATTTGGATATGAAGGCCACCTTGAAGGAGTTCTCCTTCCACTTCGGAGGGAATCTGCTGCACGAGCGATTCTGGCAGAACATGGCTCCGACCGGCCAAGGGGGCGGCAGGCCCGGTGGCAAGACCGGGGACATCATCGAGAAGGAGTTCGGCTCCTTCGATCGCTTCAAGAAGGAGTTCTCCATGGCCGCCAACAGCACGGAAGGCTCCGGCTGGGCGGCGCTGGGCTTCTGCAAGCACACCAACCGTCCGATATTGTTCCAGATCGAGAAGCACAACGCGAACGTCAATCCGATGATGAGCATCCTCCTGGTGCTCGATGTCTGGGAGCATGCCTACTACTTAGATTACAAGAACGACCGCGGCAAGTTCGTGGAGAACTGGTGGAGCCTGGTCAACTGGGAAGTGGTGGAGAAGCGCCTTCCCATCTGAGCTTGGGCCGTAGCAAGAGAGCGGCCGGTTCGGGGCTAACCCCGTTATCTTTCATCCTTCTTTCCTTTCTTCAGCTGCAGCATATTTCCCGATCTGATGAGAGGTGCTCTTCTCTACTTCCTTCTGCGCCAGATGACCAAACCGATCGCCGCCACTGCCAAAGCGCCCAAGGTCACCAGGAGCCACGGCCCCAGAGGTCCGTCGGGGCTCAGGGGGTTGGTATCCACCGTGATCTCGTAGCTGGCGATGGCGGAGTTGCCGGCGACGTCCGTTGAGCGCAAGGAAACCGTGTGCTTTCCGTCTCCCAGGTTCTTGATCTCCAGATCCTTTTCGTCGGGAGCGACGACCGCATACTCCTTGCCATCAACGCTCACCTTCACCTGGAAGAGCGAAGAGACCTGGTCGGCGCTCGTCCAAGCCACTCGCAAGGAACCTGAAGTGGAGTGCTTGGCATTGTCGACCGATAGCTCCAGGCTGGGGGCCGAGCTGTCGATGTGGAAGGAGAGGGCGTTGGTCGTCTCCACGTTCCCCGCCTGGTCCATGGCTCGATACTCGAGCTCGTGATCTCCTTCGGACGCCACTCCTACCACACTAAGGAAGGTGAGCCACTCCCCTCCATCCACTCGATAGTCCAGTTGGAGGATCCCGCTTACTGAGTCGGAAGCTGAAAGGTTGATCGACACCTCTCCCAGATACCATTGCTCGCTGCCCATCGGCCCGGTCAGGGTGTTCGAGCTCTGAGGCTTCCCGGTGTCTATGCGGAACAATATGGACCTCGTCGTCTCCAGGTTCCCCGCCTGGTCCTGGGCGTAGTAGTTCATCGTGTGTTCGCCTGGCGATGAGACCGTCAGGGGTTGGGAGTAGTTGGCGAGAGGTCCATCATCCAGACTATATGTTGTGTTCAACAGGCCACTGGAAATGTCGGCGCTTTGTAGCTGCAATACCACCGCGCTCACATACCAACCTGCCAGCCCTTCCGACCCCGAGGCAAGAGCGCTCGACGTTGGTGTCTGAGTGTCGATCTTGATGCTCAGGCTCTGAACGCTCTCTTGATTGCCCGCCCGGTCATCGGACCGGAATCGAAGCGTGTGCGAGCCCTCGTTCTGTAATAGGATCGTGCCTGAGACGTCCGACCAGATGCCATTATCAAGTGAGTACTGACAGCGCAGCACGCCGCTCATCGAATCCGAAGGCACGAGGGTGACGTTGACCTCCGAGACGTACCAGGAATTGTTGCCCTCGACACCCTCCAGCGAGAAGGAGGTCTCAGGCGAAGTGAGGTCGAGCTTGAAGTCCATTTCCTCGACGGATGATGGGTTCCCGGCCACGTCCACGGCGTAGCAGCGGATGGAGTGCGGACCGTCGGAAGAGACGGTCAACCCTTCAGAATACTCGAACCACGTGCCGTTGTCGATGCTCGCGAAGGAATGCGCCAGGCCACTTACAAGATCGCTGGCGTCCATGGTGAACGATGCCGAGGATATCATCCAACCCTGTTCTCCTGTGGAACCGAGCAATTCTAGGCTCAAGATGGGAGGCGTGGCATCGATCCGGAATGTCAAATTGAGATGAGAGGCCGAGTTGCCTGCCATGTCGACGGCGTAGAACTCCACCTCGTGCCCTCCGTCCCCGCTAACATCGAACGGCAGAGAGTACGTGAGCCAGGAGCCGTTATCGATACGGTACAGGGTGAAGTTCACGCCGCTCTGCGTATCAGTCGACTGCAACGTCACATTCACGGTCCGGTTGAACCATCCTCCCTGGCCGTCGCCGGTGGCGGTCGCGGTGCTCTGCGGCGCCACCAGGTCGATGCGCAGCGACAGGCTGTCGACGTCCTCGGCGTTGCCAGCGACGTCGACGGCGTTCCATTCGACGGTATGCTGCCCTTCCTCGCCGATCGTGATATTCGACGAGTATAGCTGCCAAGGACCGCCGTCCACCCTGCAATTGATAGACGCGATGCCGCTAGGCGTATCGGAAGCGGTCAGGTTGACCACCACCACCGAAACGCACCAATCCCCGAGGCCTTTCGTTCCATAGATCGTCATCAGCGTCGTCGGCTCGATGCGGTCGACCTTGACCTCCACCTCCTTCGTCGTCTCTGTGTTGCTGTCGTAGTCCACTGAGTAGTAGTAGACGGTGCTGGTGCCTTCCGAGGATATGGCGAAAGGCACGGAATACGTCTGCCAGCCTCCGGAATCGATCTGGTACTTGGTGTACTGGACACCGTTCCCTACGTCGGAGGCGGTGAGGGTGACGGTGACCGAGGACTTGAACCACCCTCCGTTGCCAGCGGTGCCCGCGAGCTGCACCTCGGTGACGGGGGGCGTATTGTCCGGTACCTTGGAGACGATCTTGATGGCCTCGGAGGGAACGAAGAGCGATCGACCGCTGGAACCGAAGAGCCAGGAGACCTCGGCCCGTCCGTCCGCCTGTGCATCCGTTACCTGCGTGGAGCTGAATGAAGCGATATCGTTGCCGTCGTCCCAGACCGGGCTGCCCGAGGAGGACGTAGCCGAGGCGATGTGGGCCCCGGACGACTCGTTCCGGAAGGCGAAGATGAGATAGAAGTTGCCTGCCGTGGCGGGCACTGTGACGTCGATGCTCACCGTCAGCTGCGAGCTGCCGTCGGGCAGATCCGCGCTGATCGTCCAATAGTTGGATGCGTGTGAGCCCCAGCTGGTCGTCCCGATCAGGGGGATGTTGGAGGCAGAGGGCCAGTAGTTCTTGTACCTGAGGACCACCGTGCCGGTGAGATGCGTTCCGGCGTTGACCGTCATGTCCTTGTCGCTCGCTCCCAAACCGCTGAACGATCCCGATCCCGAGAACAATGACAGACTGCTAACCTCTCCCAGATCAATATTGTCCAGTGTGGTCTGCACCGACAGGGAGTAGGTATTGGTATCTGCATTGACACCATGTATCAGGACGTAGTAGTCGCCTTCTACGAGCACAGAGGAGCTCACGGTCTCGAACTCACTCGTGCCTTGAGAGGAATCCAGGAGCGTCGTGCCGTCGGTGTCATAGAGGAAGAGATCCAGGTTCCCGTCCGCGGCCACGAAGCTGATGTTCGCGTAGACGACCTGGCCGGGGACCACGTGCACCTTGAACCAATCGTCGTCGTAGCATACCAATCCAAGATAAGTGCCCGGTGACAGTATTTTGGCCGTGCTGTAGACGTCATTCTCCTCGTAGCCGTCGTCCGGGGGCAGCATGCGCAGCCTGTCCACGTAGCCGGCATCCTCGCCGACGCTGTTGGCGCTGTCCTTGGCATAGGACCAGCGGATGGTGTGCGCGCCTGCCGTCAGAGCGACCACCTGTTGCCTCCAATCCACCGAACCGGAGATCGATGCCTTCTTGATTCCATCCAGGTAGACGTTAAGGTAATCCTTGCTGGCCTCGGAGGAGACCCGCCAATAGAAGCCCACCGCGCCCGGTCCGGTGACGGTGGTGGAAATGCTGGATTCGTCGGAATTGGCCGTATCGCCAGATTGCAGGGCATCTCCATCATAGATCGATCGGTGATCGACACCGACCCACTTGGAAAGCGACGTGGAAGTGTAGGTATGCCCGCTCGTGTCCAGACCCTCGTCATAGCCTATCTGCGCATGGTAGGGAAAGCTGACCGTGACCGTGTCCGGTGTCGTCCTCGGCACGTCCGAGGATTGCGGAGAGACCTGGGTGGCCGCTCCTGAGACATAGGAGGGTTCGTACATCTCCACCCTGAAGGATGAGATGACCCCGCTGGCGGAAGTGGCCAGGTACTTCAAGAAGAAGGAGGTGGTGCCTAGGTTGTAGGTAGAATTGAAATCTGTGATATCCAGGCACATGAAGGCCGGCTGGCGGTGAGCGGAGTTGGAATCACTAGAGAACAGGGGAGAGCGCTGATCGGCCGGAGTGGTGGGACTACCAATGCCCAAAGTGAAACCGTTGTTGCGGCTTGGCTGGGCGTTGAAGTGCCAGACAGCCAGAAGTCGCGGGTTGTAGTCGACGCGATCCTCAATGTAGCAGAGCCCGGCCGCGCCGCCGATCTCTTTCAATGCCTTGTAGGTGAACCAGTAGTAGCCGTGGTCAGTGTAGCCGTCGCTCGTGCCCCAAGAGTTGACCACTCGGAACGCGCCGACGTCGCCGTCCTCGGAGATGCTGTCATTGTAGCCCACGATGGTCTGGGCGTGGTTCGTATCGCCTCCCAGGTACTCGGCAGCAGAAACGATATTGTTGTCGGTGAGGCCAGTATCAAAAGCGTTCCACACATTGAAAGCGAACGTTACCGGCTTGTCCGAGGAAACGAGGTCTTTGATTTGGTTGATGGTTAAGTCCCCGGAATAGGAGATGGAAACGGTGCTTGAGGCCCGGTGCAACGGCGCCTCCCGGAAGGCTGCCGGACTGCCCCAATTCAAGAGATCGTGGTCGTTGTAGGGCATGGCCTGCATGGACGGAACGCCCCAATCGACGATGATGTCCATGTTCTCATCCATCCACGAACCATGGTCTACACCACCGTTGACCCGATTGTAGGTCCAGGCGGGACTGACGAGATGTGCGGTGTTACCGGTCTTCGCGTCCGTCCAGCCCTGGTCCTTGGCCTCGGTATATCCGTAGCTGTAGTAGGTCGCGGCCCAGGCGGAGCAGGAACCCTGGCCTCCCTGATTGCCGACCGCTGGGAAGTAGGGCTGGGTGGAAAGGTCGTAGGAGGCCGGCGCCGTCGGACCTTGAGGAAGCGATTCGAGGATCAGGGAGCTACCGACCATGCGATCCCAAGCTTCCTGTGTAGGCGGGGCTAGACCGGTGCCGAACCCTCCCTGAATGACGTTGTAGTCTCGCCCGGGTTCCCGGACACCGATCATCTCCTTCATCAGCTCGATGTCGGATGCGGTGGCATAGTGAAATCTTGCGCCAGAAGCGGTGGAAAAGCTAACCCCGGGAGCGATGCCCAAGCTCGATCCAGATTCCACCGAAGCTCCGTCAATGCCTTGGGCGTTCGCTAGGCCAGCTATCAAAGGGACCACGAACAGCAGCAACGTTCCGAAGGCTACGAGCTTCTTCAGCGTTTTTCCTCCATGATATCTATGGATAGGTTGCCCGACCCATCTGCTTAAGATGGATATTTGCCTTTCCCAGCAATTATCCAAAGGTGACGAGGCATCTCGGAATCATTTGTCTTTGAGATCGTGGGAGGAGTATCCCCCTTGGGGCGGCTGCTCCTCCGTCGCCTTCGGCAGATGACCGTTCTTCTGCTTTTGGTCCTAGGGTTTCATCCTTTCCGCGGTGAAATGTAGACCACCTTTTCTCCGGTGCCAAATGAACGGTGCGATTCCTTGTGGCCATCTGATGAAAAGGCTAGACTTGAGCGGCCGAGTACTTGGACCACTTCGTCTCCAGGTCCGGTTCCTTCAGCACTCGCATCACGTAGTCGGCGAGCTCGGCGCCGGTAGCCCCGTTGGAGCGACCAGTGACCACCTTTTGCCTTTCGAACTGAGTGCATATGTCCAAAGCGTGCTCCAGCCTCCTCGATCTCTCCGTGAGACCAATGTGGTTGAGCAGCATGGCCGCCGCCTTGATGATGCTGGACGGGTCCGCATACTCCGCCCTTCCTTCCTCCACCATGCGCGGCGCCGAGCCATGAATCGCCTCGAACATAGCATGCCTGGTGCCGATGTTGGCGCTGCCTGCCGTGCCCACGCCGCCCTGGATCTGCGCCGCCTCGTCCGTGATGATATCCCCATACAGATTCGGAAGCACCATCACCCGGAACTCCTTCCTTCTCGCTGTATCAAGGAGCTTCGCCGTCATGATGTCGATGAACCAATCATCCCATTTGATGCCGGGGTAATCCTTACCCACCTTCTCCGCCATGGCGAGGAACTTGCCGTCGGTGGCCTTGACGACGTTCGCCTTCGTGACCACCGTCACCTTTGAGATCTTATTCTTCTTCGCGTGCTCGAACGCCAGTCGGATTATGCGCTCCGAGCCTGGGGAAGTGGCGACGCAGAAATCGAACGCCAGTTCCTTGGTGACGTCGATCCCTTTGCTTCCAAGGATGTAGGAGCCTTCCGTGTTCTCCCGGAAGAAGATCCAATCGATGCCTTCACGGGGAACGCGCACCGGTCGAACGTTCGCGAACAGGTCCAGCTCGCGGCGCATGGCCACGTTGGCGCTCTCGATGTTCGGCCACTTGTCCCCTTTCTTGGGCGTGGTGGTCGGGCCCTTGAGGATGACGTCGCATTTCCTTAGCTCGACCAGCACATCGTCAGGAATGGCCTTGAGCGCCTTGACCCGGTCCTCGATGGTCAGCCCCCGGATCTCGCGCAGCTCCACCTTCCCCGCCTTGATCTCCTCGGCCAACATGAAACGGAGGACGCTCTCCGCGTGCCTGCAGATGTAGGGACCGATCCCATCCCCGCCCACTATACCGATGATGATCCTATCCTTTTTGGAGAGATCGACCCAGCCCTCCTCCTTCTTCATCCTTTCCACGCGTTCGAGCTGTTCTTCCACGAGCTGCCCGAAGTGCTCCTTCGCGCGTTCGATCGTCGCTCGGTCGACCATGTTCTCCACCTTATGGAAATCGCTCACTCCAGATTGAAACCGCCGTGCTTCTTGAAATGCTCCGCCAGCCCGCCGTCGTTGAGGATCTTGACCATCACCGGAGGCAAGGGGGTCGCTTTCAGCCTGGTGTCCTTGGTCACGCTGTGCACGAAACCCCTCTCCAGGTCGATGCGCAGCTCGTCCTCCTCATCGATATCGTCGGTGTCACATTCTATGACTGGAAGACCGATATTGATGCAGTTGCGGTAGAAGATGCGCGCGAAGGACTTGGCTATGACCGCGTTGATTCCCGCGGCCCTGATCACCAGCGGCGCTTGTTCGCGGGACGAGCCCATGCCGAAGTTCTCCCCCGCCACGATGAAATCACCGTCCTCTATCTCATCGTAGAAGCCGGGACGGAGGTCCTCCATCAGATGCTTGGCCATGTCGTTCATGTCCAGCGACTTGAATTTGTACTTTCCCGCGATGATATAGTCCGTGTTCACGTTGTCCCCGAACTTGTGCGCCCGGCCGAAGAGGTCTTTCATTCCAGCACCTCCCTCGGGTCGGCTATGAACCCTTTGATGGCCGAGTAGGCAGCGGTGGCAGGCGAGCAAAGGAAGATAGAGGCTTTTGTGTTGCCCATGCGCCCCTTGAAGTTGCGATTGGCTGTCGATAGAACGACCTCATCGTCCGAGGGAATGCCGTTGCATGTGCCGACGCACGGTCCGCAGGAAGGAGTGGTGACGGCCGCTCCTGCCTTCACCAGCTTTTGCAGCGCGCCGCATTCCATGGCCGCCATCATGACTTCCCGAGACGCGGGAGCGACTATCAAGCGGACACCTTTCGCCACCTTGTTCTTGTTAAGGATGCTGGCGGCGATCATCAGGTCCTCGATGCGACCGTTGGTGCACGTTCCTATGTACACCTGGTCGATCTCCTTCCCCAGCACCTTCTCGATCTGGACTACGTTATCCACGTCGGGCGGGCAGGCGATCTGAGGGGAGAGCTTGGATACGTTCTCCTTGATGACCTTCTCGTACTTCGCGTCGTCATCTGCGTCCACGCCCTGGAAACGGCGCTTGGCGCGGCCCTCCAGATACGCCTCGACCTTCTGGTCGCAGCGCATCATTCCCGCTTTGGCTCCGGTCTCCACGGCCAGATTGGAGATGGTCATCCTCGCTTCCACGGAGAGCGAGTCGATGACCTCGCCACATATCTCCAAGGCTTTGTAGGTGGCGCCGTTCGCTGTTAGCTTGGCGCACATCCGCAGCGCGATGTCCTTGGAGTAGACGCCCTTGGGCAGCGAGCCGTCGTACTGCGTCTTGATGGTCGAAGGCACCTTCATCCAGGTCTTGCCAGAGATGAGCGCGGCCGCCAGATCGGTCGAGCCCACCCCGGTGGAGAAGGCGTTCAATGCGCCGTAGGTGGTGGTGTGCGAGTCCGCGCCGATGATGAGGCTGCCCGGAAGAGCCTGGCCCGATTCAGGGATGAGAACGTGGCATACCCCTTCGCCCACATCGAAGAGCCTCACCCCTTGCTCCGAGGCGAACTCCCGCATCTCCTTATGAATGTTAGATACCGATTCCAGAGGCGAGGGCGCGTTGTGATCGATGACGATGGCGTACCGGGAGGGATCGAATATCGCCTCTCCGTTCATCTCCTTGAACGCCTTGATCGTGAGCGGCGTGGTGCCGTCCTGGCTCATCATGAAGTCCACCGGGACCACCACGATGTCCCCGGCGTGCAGCTCCTTCCCCGCGTGGTTGGTGAGTATGTTCTCTGCGATGGTTCCCATGCCTTCACCTTCACTCCAATCTCTGCGCCTCATCCTTCCAATCTTGATAGAGGTAAACGAGCTCCTTCTCCGTCAAAGCGCGCTTGAGGGCGATGGAGCTGGAACGCACCATCTCCAGTATCTTGCCCGCAGCATCGTCGTCGACCTCGAAGCCATGCTTGGCCAGAATGCTTTTTACCGTGTGACGGCCGGAATGCTTGCCGATGGAGATGCGCCTTTCCAATCCCACGGACTCGGGCGAGAACGCCTCGTAGTTGGAGGCGCACTTGAGTACGCCATCAGCATGGATCCCGGCCTCGTGCACGAAGCAGTTCGAACCGACGATGGGCTTCCATTCCGGTATCACGCGTCCCGAGGCGCGAGCGACGTACTCGGCGATCTCCCGGAAGCGGGCCGTCTCCACACCCGTCTCCAGGTTTAGGACGTACTTGGACGCCATGACCACCTCCTCTAGAGGGGAATTGCCGGTGCGCTCGCCGATGCCCATGATGGTGGTGCTGAGGAACGTGGCTCCGGCCTGGACGCCTGCGATGGCGTTGGCGGTCGCCATGCCGAAATCGTTGTGGGTGTGCATCTCAATCGGAACGTCGACCGTGTCGATGATGTCCTTGATGATCTTGTAGGTGCGCAGCGGCTCCATGATCCCCAGGGTGTCGCAGTAACGCACTCGGTCCGCTCCCGCCTCCTTGGCGGTGCGGGCGAACAGGATAAGGAAATCGCGATCCGCTCTGGATGCGTCCTCCGCGTTGCAGGAGACGTACAGGCCATGCGCCTTGGCGTACTCGATGGCCTCGGTGATCCTCTGCAGCACCCATTCGCGGGACTTCATGAGCTTGTGCTCGATGTGGATGTCCGAAGAGGACATGGAGACCGCCACGGAATCAACATCGCAATCGATGCTGTGGGCGATGTCCTCGAGCGAAGCACGATTCCAGCCTAGCACGGATGCGCTCAGGCCAAGCTTGGCGATCTCCTTGATCACTCTCTTCTCATCCCCGCCCATGGCCGGTATGCCCGCTTCTATCTGGGGCACCCCGATCTCATCCAGCATGCGGGCGATGCGCACCTTCTCGATGTTGGCAAAGACGATCCCGGCCGCCTGCTCTCCATCCCTCAGGGTGGTGTCGCAGACGTTCACTGGGTTCTTGCTCAGCTTGGCAAGGATCTTCTGGCTGTCCTTCATCTCCGCTCCCATTCCTCTTCTTGTCTTCGGACGCGTTCTCGGGGCTCCAGCAGTAGACCGGGGCCGAGGACGCCGTTGTCGCAGACCATCCAGATATATACTCGGTCCGACCCGTGCCAGACACTTGCACGGGCAGTGAGTCGGAAAACCGACAGGTCGCCGACGATGTAGCGCCCAAGCCTGGTCCATGGGGCCTAGACGGAAGATGATGCAAGGTATGCTACTAAAGTATTTCGCAGTCGGAATGGCACATGGGCAGGGAGTGGCCAGAACGATCGACCACTAAGCGCCGATCCTGAACCTCAACAGGGCCGCAATTCCTCCAAGCGCATCCAGCTTCTTCCCTGCTTCGTGGTGCTCGCTGACCACCATAATCGAGCCTCGGGCCGCCTCCACGGACTTCAGCAGAGGATCGAGGTCCTTCTCCCTGAGCAGGGGCTCGAGGACCAGGAGCGTGATTATCGCCCCGGCCATGGCGGCCTCCTGCACTTCCTTTGGGCCGTAGGCAACCGGTCCCCCTTTGGCGATCTCCTCCAGGACCTTCTCCACCTCGTTCGTCTCCTGCGCCACCCGGGAGCCTTCGAGCACCTCCGCTCCGATGCCCTTCTTCATGAGCTCATGGATGCCGGCCATTCCCGCCTGGCCGGTGTGGTAGAGAAAAGCCTTCTTGAACAGCTCCGATTCCTTCTCCTTCCCTCTGGACAACAGGTACTCCTTGGCGAACCCCGGGCCGAGGATAACGATGGGCACGCCCTCGCTGGCGACCTGCTTGACCTTCTCCAAGACCTCGCCGAGGAAATTGCTGTCCTCTTTCTGCTCGTACATCTTTCCGCCCGAAGGACCGTGGATGGTAGCTAGGTTCTGAATGCCGTACTGCCTCAGGACCGCGATGGTAGCCTCGTCGTTCTCGATGGCCACGAAGACGATGGTGGGGCGTTTGGAGTCCTCCACCGCCCTTTTCACCCGCTCGAGCGTCGCCGGCCTCCATTCCGATTTGATGACCGATATCGAGTCGCCCTCCTCGAGGTTCAGGGTGTGATGTGATCCCAGGTCCTGCGGCCCCTGTTCTATGACCCCGGTGATGCGAAGGCGTGAATCGAACTCGTGAAACTCCACCTTCTCCACCCTGATGCCCAGGAACACGCGCTTCTTCTCTCCCCGCTCCGAGCGAACCTTGTCGGACTTCTGCTCCTCCCGTCGGAAGGTGACGGCCAGCACCAGGTCACCTATATCGATGATGTTGTAGAGGTGCCAGAGATCGTCCATGTTGTCGATCTGGAACTTGATCTCCCCGGTTCGGGTGTCCTGGTGCAAGAGGCGCATTTCGATTCGGATGAGCATGCGCCTATCGTTATTTGATTTTTCGGTCTGTCCCAATCGCATCCAGATGGTCGCATGAGATCGAGGTCCGACGCGCCTGTCCTCGTTCGGACATTTCCGCTCGACATCTGTTTTCTCGCCTGCAAGAAGGGTTAAGTACCCCGTGCCTATTCCATCGGACCTGAATGTCGAAGTGCTTCCTCGTGCTCGAAGATGGGACGATTGTGGAGGGCACGGGATTTGGTTCGGAGCACACCGTTTTCGGCGAGGTCGTTTTCAATACCGGGATGGCGGGATACCAAGAGAGCCTTACCGATCCTTCCTACCGAGGGCAGATACTCATGATGGCGTATCCGCTCATAGGCAACTATGGCGTCAACCACCTCGACTACGAGTCGAACCGGGTGCAGGTCTCAGGCTACGTGGTGAGGGAGAAGTGCCTGGAACCGAGCGGCATGTACGGCGGGGACAAGCTCGACCACTTCCTCAAGAAGGGAAATGTGCCAGGCATCTCGGAGCTGGACACCCGGTCCCTCATCATCAAGATACGCGAACAGGGAACTCCCCGAGGAGCGATCTGCTTCGAGGAGGACTTGGACAAGGTGCTGAAGAAAGTGCAGAGCATGCCCTTCCCCTCCGAATCGAACCTGGTGGAGGAGGTGAGCACCAAGGAGGTCCTGCACTATCAACAGGAGGGCGCGAAGGAGGTCGTGCTCATCGACTGCGGCACCAAGTCGAACATCATCCGCGAACTGCGCAAGCGGTTCTCGCTGACGGTCGTTCCTTATGACACAGAACCTTCCTTCTTCCGTGATAACGAGGTCGATGGCGTGGTGCTCTCCAACGGGCCAGGCGACCCAGCTCATCCGATCATCCAAGAGACCACGGTAAGGACGCTCAAGGCGATCAAGGAGGACTATCCGATCATGGGCGTGTGCTTCGGCAACCAGCTCATCGCCCGTGCCTTCGGCGGTTCGACCTACAAGCTCAAGTTCGGACATCGAGGGGTGAACCAGCCAGTGAAGTACAAGGGAAGGGTGTACATCACCTCTCAGAATCACGGCTTCGCGGTCGACCCCAAGACCTTGCCCAGCGAGCTCGAGGTCAGCATGACCAACGTGAACGATGGCACGGTGGAAGGGCTCAAGCACAAGGAGCTGCCGATATTCTCCGCCCAATATCATCCGGAAGCGTCCCCCGGTCCCAAGGACACCTCGTTCCTCTTCGACGAGTTCGCCCGCCTGCTGGAGGTGAGGAGATGAGCCCCCCACCCCAAGGAGCCAAGCTCATGGTCATCGGGTCCGGACCCATCGTCATCGGCCAGGCGGCGGAGTTCGATTTCTCCGGTTCTCAAGCCTGTCGTTCTCTGAGAGAGGAAGGCTACCAGACGGTCCTGGTCAATTCCAACCCGGCCACCATTCAGACCGACCTGAGCACCGCGGACATTGTGTACGTGGAGCCTTTGGACGTGGAGACCATCACCGAGATCATCGCCAAGGAGAAGGTGTACGGCATCCTCTCCGGCATGGGCGGGCAGACGGCCCTGAACCTGTGCTCTGAGCTGGCGGACCAAGGCATCCTGGATAGATTGGATGTCAGGCTCCTGGGCACGCAGCCGGAGGCCATAGCCCTCTCCGAGGACCGGGAGCTTTTCAAGCAGACCATGATCAAGATCGGCGAGCCGATACCGAAGAGCAAGGCCGTGCACTCCATCGAGGAGGCGAAGGAGGCCGTTAGAGAGATCGGCGCATACCCCGTGCTCATCCGCCCCGGCTACACGCTCGGAGGAACGGGCGGTGGCATCGCCCATGACGAAGAGGAATTGGAGGAGATCTGCGGTCGCGGGCTGATCTACTCCCGCATACGCCAGGTGCTCATCGAGGAGAGCGTGCTCGGCTGGAAGGAGTATGAGTACGAGGTCATGCGGGACAGGAAAGACAACTGCGTCATCATCTGCAACATGGAGAACCTAGACCCCATGGGCGTGCATACTGGCGAGAGCATAGTCATCGCGCCTTCGCAGACGCTGAACGACGTCGATCACCAGCGGCTGAGAAGCGCCTCCATCAAGATCATCCGCGCCCTGAAGATCGAGGGCGGCTGCAATGTGCAGTTCGCCCTCCATCCTGAGACCCGCGAATACCGCGTCATCGAGGTCAATCCGAGGGTCTCGCGATCCTCCGCTCTGGCCTCGAAGGCGACCGGCTATCCCATCGCCCGGGTGGCGGCCAAGATCGCCGTCGGCAAGACCCTGGACGAGATCCCGAACCGCATCACCGGCAAGACCTACGCCGCCTTCGAGCCCACGCTCGACTACGTGGTCCTCAAGATACCTCGTTGGCCGTTCGACAAATTCCGCACCGTCGACAAACGCCTCGGCACCCAGATGAAATCCACCGGCGAGGTGATGGCCATCGGCCGCACCATCGAGGAATCGATCATGAAGGCGGTCCGCTCGCTGGAGATCGACAAGATGGACCTGGAGGCCGAGCAGTGGAACGAGGCGGAGCTGGAAGAGGAGCTCAGAACGCCCACGGACAAGCGGCTGTTCGCCATAGCGGAGGCGGTGCGGCGGAAAATGAGCATGGAGCACATCGCCGGCCTCACGAAATGGGACCCCTTCTTCCTGCTCAAGATCAAGAACATCGTGGACATGGAACGAGCGCTCCGGGAATCGACCAGCCTGGACCTCAAGCTGCTGCGCGCCGCCAAAAGAATGGGCTTTCCCGATGAGACCATCGCCGCCCTGACCAAAGTGCCGCCCGACCATGTGCGCGGAGGCAGAATCATCGCTGGCATCTTGCCCACGTACAAGATGGTGGACACCTGCGCCGCCGAGTTCGAGGCGGAGACGCCCTACTTCTATTCCACCTACGAGTCGAGCTGCGAGGCCAAGCCCTCCAAGAATAGGAAGGTGGTCATCGTCGGCGCAGGACCGATACGCATCGGGCAAGGGATCGAGTTCGATTACTGCTGCGTGCATGGCGTGATGGCGCTCCAGGAGGAGGGCGTGGACGCCATCGTCATCAACAACAACCCGGAGACCGTCTCCACCGACTATGACATCTCCGACCGGCTGTACTTCGAACCGCTGACCCTGGAGGACGTCCTCAACGTCATCGAGAAGGAGGACGCGGACGGCGTCATCGTGCAATACGGGGGGCAGACCTCCGTAAACCTGGCGGTGCCGCTGGAGGAAGCGCTCAAGGGACACAAGTGCAAGGTCCTAGGCACCAGCCCGGACATGATTGATGTGGCCGAGGACCGCAAGCGCTGGACGACGCTCATGAACGAGCTCGGAATCCGACAACCGCAATCAGGCACGGGATTCTCCGCCGACGACGTCAAGGCGGTCGCCTCGAGAATCGGTTATCCTGTGTTATTGCGCCCTTCGTACGTGCTCGGGGGCAGGGGCATGGAGATCGTCTACAACGAGGAGGAACTGCTGACCTACGTGTCCACGGCGGTCAAGGTCTCCAAGAACCATCCGGTGCTCATCGACAAGTACCTCTCCCACGCCATCGAGATGGACGTGGATGTCGTGGCCGACGGCCAGGACATCTTCATCGGGGGCATCATGGAGCACATCGAGGAGGCGGGCGTGCATTCGGGCGATGCCACCATGGTCCTGCCCCCGCAGACGATCTCCAAGGAGATGATCCAGAGGATCATCGATATCACGGACAAGACCGCCCACGCGCTCCAGGTCGTAGGCCTGATGAATCTGCAGTTGGCCATCAAGGACAACGAGGTCTACATGCTGGAGGCGAACCCCAGGGCATCTCGCACCGTGCCTTTCGTCTCCAAGGCCATTGGCATTCCGCTGGCCAAGGTGGCCACCAAGGTCATGCTGGGCAGATCGCTCAAAGAGCAGGGCCTGGTCGGCATGGCCAGATTCGAGAGCGTGGCCGTCAAAGCAAGCGTGTTCCCGTTCCTCAAGCTGCCGGGAGTGGACTCCATCCTCGGCCCGGAGATGAAGTCCACCGGCGAGGTCATGGGCATTGACCGCGATTACGCGGCAGCGGTCTACAAGGCCCTCAAGGCCGCAGGCCAGAAGCTGCCTTTGAAGGGGAGCGTCTATATGACCATCGCGGAGGCGGACAAACCTGCCATCTTGCCGGTCGCCAAGCACCTGCGGTCGCTGGGCTTCAGGATCTATGCCACCAAGGGAACATCCACATTCCTGCGCAACAACGGACTGGAGACGACCACGGTCTACACCATCCGGGAGAAGCTGCAGCCTGATGCGCTGGGCCTCATGCGACGGGGCGAGATCGACCTCATCATCAACACCCCCACCAACAACTCCGGCGCTCGACGAGACGGGTACATGATGCGCCGCCTGGCCGTGGAACTGCAGATACCGTTCATCACCACCGTGCAGGGAGCGAAGGTCACCACCGAAGCGATCCAGAGGGCCAGGGAGGGCAACCTGAGCGTGCAGGACCTGCAATACTATCATGACCTCAACTCTCAGGTTCGCTGAGCTCGGCCGTTCTTCATTGCCAGATAGATGCCCAGCAATACCAGGCCTCCTCCGACGAAGATGAGGGCGGAGGGGAATTCCACGAAGAGCACGGCGGCCATGATGGAAGCCAGGAGAGCCTCTCCCAGCTGGATGACGCTCACCCTGGGCGCGATGATCCATTTCAAGGAGTAATTGTAGAGCGTGTAGCCGAGCACCGCCGGCACCAAGGCCATTCCTAGGAAGATGAGCAGCTCCCGCTCGGAATAGGGCCAGAGGGGCACTCCCCCACCGATGCAGATGCCTATCAGCGTCAGGGCGCAGACGAAGTTCACGATGAGCACGAAGGCGAAGATGCCGATGCGCCGTCTCATGAAGCGGGTCAGGATGATGTAGACCGCCTCCATGCCCGCCCCCAATATCGCCAGGACATCGCCGAGGAGGTTGTTGCTGCCCATGTCGGCGATGGAGATGGCGCAGATGCCCAGTACACCCACTACCGCCCCGGCGGTGGTGTACTTTGAGCCTTCATGGAGGGTGGCGAAGGCCAGGATGACCACGATGATGGGGTGGGCGTTGATGAGGATGGTCGCACTGGCCACAGAGGTCATCTTCACCGCGCTGACGAAGAAGAGGAAATGGAGGGCGAAGACACAGCCCGCGGCCAGAAGGAAGAGTAGATCGCGCCGCTGCAGCGAGGCGATCTCCTTGCGTGACCGGATCAAGGCCAAGGGCGCGATGATGAGCGAGGCCAGGAGCATGCGGTAGGCCGCTATCGCCGGTGCCGGGGCTTCGGAATAACGGATGAGGATGGAAGAGAAGGAGAAGCAGATGACGCCGGCCACCAGCGCCATGTAGGCCTTGCGCATCTCGGCCGCCACGTCCACACCTAGTGAATGATCACGCTCTTGACTCCCCGACAGGCCTTGATGTCCGGGATGAGCTCGGGGGGCACGGCGGAACCTGTGATGACGTAGAGCCTCGGCTCAGAGCTCAACTCCGGGTCCGAGACGATGGCCTGACGGATGCTTATGCCCGCCTTGGCTATGACCCCAGTGACGTCGGCGATGATGCCCGGTATCTGGGCGTTCACCGGCACGATCTCTATGGCAGACCAGCCCATCACCGGGGCGACGTCCCGGAGAAGAGCGGTCGGTCGCAGGCGGCCGAAGACTCTCATCAGCTCCTCGCTGTCCTGGATCGTCTCCACCGTGGCTCGAACGATACGCCTATCCACGCCAGCAGCTCGACCGACAGCGATGTCCGCCAGCTTGATCTCGCCGCAGTAGATGTCGCCGCTGTCGATGCGCAGCCCTAACTCCAGCAGCATGCGCGCTACCCGACCTTGAGAGGGATATCGACCGAAGTGCTTCGATAGTGAGCTCCACATGCATCGGATGATTGTGCGCGGAAGCATTTAGCGTTTCCCTTCTACCGCTCTCCTTCGCCGCCACTACGAAACGCGCATCACCTCCTCGGAAGAAGACCGGGGAAATGCATCCTGCCTCTGGCTGCGAAACTCGTGGCTAACCCATGCTGCAAAAGGATTATATGCATGTTAGCATTAGACACGGGCTGATTGAGATGTCACTGGGCACGCTAGGCAAGGCCGTGAGAATGGAACGCATGATGGATCGCAGTACCGGCAGGGCGGTCATCGTCCCTATGGACCACGGGATGTCCATGGGTCCGGTCGAGGGGCTGATCGACCTCCGGGGCACGATCGATAAAGTATCCCAGGGAGGAGCGACCGCCATCGTCCTGCACAAGGGAGCGGTGCCCTATAGCCACCGTGCGTATGGTCGAGACATCGGGCTCATCGTTCACCTTTCCGCTTCCACCAACCTGTGCCCGGACCCGAACAAGAAGGTCCTGGTGACGACGGTCGAGGAAGCGATCAAGCTGGGAGCGGACGGGGTATCGGTGCACGTGAACCTGGGAGCGGACTATGAGCCAGAGATGCTGCGTGACCTGGGCTACGTGGCCAAGCGCTGTGCAGAGTGGGGCATGCCCTTCCTGGTCATGATCTATCC
Organism: Methanomassiliicoccales archaeon; assembly: GCA_026394375.1. Lineage (NCBI taxonomy): Archaea > Methanobacteriati > Thermoplasmatota > Thermoplasmata > Methanomassiliicoccales > Methanomassiliicoccales archaeon. The sequence continues at coordinate 16,867 of JAPKYJ010000028.1, read as the reverse complement.
CCGGGGCAAGGACATCAAGGACTCCTACGACCCGGACATGGTCAAGCTGTGCGCCCGGGTGGCGACGGAGATGGGGGCGGACATCGTCAAGACCAACTACACCGGGGATATCGACAGCTTCCGCGAGGTGACCAGAGGCGCTCTCGCCCCGGTGGTCATCGCCGGTGGTCCGAAGATGGACTCGGACGAGCGCATCCTGCAGATGGTCAAGGATTCCATTGAGGCAGGAGGGAAGGGGGTATCTATCGGCCGCAACGTCTTCCAGCACCACAACATCGTGGGTATCACCCGCGCCATCTCGGGCATCGTCCTCCATGACCTGGAGGTCGAGGAAGCGATCAAGTTCTTGCAGTGATGCCATGAGCGGCAAGGAGAGAGGGAAGCTCATCTGGATCAGGGCGGACCATCTGCCAAGCTACGAGGAGCGCAAGCACCTCGTGGCCACCGCTCTGGAGTCTGGCTACGTGGAGATCATCATCAGAGAAGAGGATAAGGAGCTGACCCGCCTTGGTCGCTACGACGCCCTGGTGAGGAAGGGGGATTCCCTCTTCCTGGATCAGAGGAAGGTGGCGCAATGGGTGGAAGTCCGCTCGCCGGCGGATGTGGACAAGGCCGCTTCGTTCAAAGACAAGGTGGATGCGGTGGTCATCTCCGCCCAGGATTGGAAGGTCATTCCTCTAGAGAATCTCATCGCCGATCTGCAGCGGTCCAGGACCAAGGTCCTGGCCGTCGCCACCAGCGTCCAGGAGGCCAAGCTGTTCCTGGAGACTCTGGAAGTGGGGGTGGACGGTCTCGTGCTAGAGGCGGATACGCCATCCCAGCTCAAAGAATATCATCTGCTCGCCTCCAGACCATTGCCCAAGATCGATCTCGTCCCGGCGAAGGTGACGAGGATCTTGCCGCTGGCCATAGGCGACCGTGTCTGCTTGGACACCTGCTCGCTGATGAAGGTGGGCGAGGGCATGCTGATCGGTTCGCAGTCCGCCTGTCTATTCCTGGTATGCTCTGAGAGCGTGGAGAGCGAATATGTGGCCGCCCGGCCGTTCCGCGTGAACGCGGGTGCGGTCCACGCCTACGTCCTCACGCCCGACGGCAAGACCAAGTACCTCTCAGAGATGAGGAGCGGGGAGGAGGCCTTGGCGACCGATGCTCAAGGCAACAGCCGCGCGGTGGTCATCGGGAGAAGCAAGACCGAGCGCCGACCGCTGCTGCTGCTCGAGGCGCAGGTCGCAGAGCGCAGGTTCAGCACCATATTGCAGAACGCGGAGACTATCCGGCTGTGCACGCCCAGCGGTCCCGTCTCCATCTCCGACCTCAAGGTGGGCCAAGAGGTCTTGGTCCGGCTGGAGGAAGGGGGAAGGCACTTCGGGCGAGCGATAACGGAGACGATCACCGAGACATGACGCGCATCTGCGTTTCCATCAACGAGCTGACGCTTGGGTCGGCGCTCGCAGCGGCCAGGTCCGCGGTCGAGAAGGGAGCGGAACTGATAGAGGTGCGCTTCGACCTGATGGACGAGCTGCCTACGGAGCTGTCGGAGTTCACGTCCATCGACGTTCCCAAGATCGCCACCCTGCGCGCCTCGGCCCAGGGAGGGAAGTACACCGGCAGCGAAGCTGACCGGACAGCCTTCCTGCGAAAGGCCATCCAGGTTGGATTCAAGTACATCGATCTGGAGGACGATTCCGAGCTGCTCTTCAAGGCGTACGAGACGTTCGAGGGAGCGAGCATCATCGCTTCCCACCACGATCTGGAACGAACGCCGTCCGCATCGAGCATGGTGGAAACGCTGGTGAAGGAGGTGGCGCGAGCGGACGTGGCCAAAGCGGCCTACATGGTCAGCTCCGTCAGTGATGTGCTGAACCTCGTGCAAGCCGGCAAGACCTTTTCCGCCGCGGGCAGGGAGTTCGCGCTCATGGGCATGGGACCGATGGGGGAGATCACTCGCGTCTGCGCCGATCGCATGGGATGTGCCCTCGCCTACGCGGCATTAGAACCAGGCAAGGAAGCGGCCCCGGGCCAGCTGGACCTGATGACGATGAAGCGCCTGATGGGCGAAAAGGTGGTGGTGGGAGTGGTGGGCGCGTCGCTTTCGCACTCGCGCTCGGCGCTCATGCACAATGCCGCTTTCGAGCATCTGTCGGTACCGGGACGCTACTTCAAACTGGAGACGAGGCTGGATGAGCTGGAGACGCTTATCGAACTGGCCCTGGAACTGGAGATGCGAGGCTTCAACGTCACAATCCCCTACAAAGAAACGATCATCCCTCTGCTGGACTCATTGGATGAAGTGGCCAAGAAGGTCAAGGCGGTGAACACCGTCGTCATCGAGAACGACGAGCTGAGAGGCACCAACACCGACGTCTACGGCGTGGCCAAGACCCTGGAGCTGGCCAAGGTCGAAATCAAAGGAAGGAAGGCGCTGGTGGTGGGTGCAGGTGGAGCTTCCAGAGCCTGTTGCGCCGCTTTGTCGGAGGGTGGCGCTTCCGTCCACATCACCAATCGCACCATGAGCCGGGCAGCGACCCTGGCCAAGGAATTCCAGGCGCAGACGATGGAACTGGACCAGGCCCCGAAAATGCACTTCGACATCTTGATGAACTGCACCCCCTTGGGGATGACCGGATATCCAGAGGCGCTGTCGATCGGCGCAGAGATCTTCCGGCCCGGACAGTTCGTCGTGGACGCCATCTACAATCCCCCTCGCACCAAGTTCTTGGAAGAGGCGGAAAAGAGAGGAGCGAACACCCGAAACGGCGAGCAGATGCTGGTGCACCAGGCAGCCAAGGCCTTCGAACTCTGGACTGGGAAGGAAGCTCCAGTGGACGTGATGATGGCGGCGCTCAGGAGGTCGCTCTCTTGAAGGGAGTGGCGATCGCGCACGGGGCGGCGACGGTCATCAACGCCATCGCCACGGGGAAGGGAGCGGCCTTCGGCATCGGTCTGGAGACCAAGGCCACGGTGGAGCTCAACTCCTCGGGCAAGGTGGTGGCGGAGCTGCACGGCCTGAAGGACGAGGATGACATGCTCGCCAGGCTATGTATCCGAAGCGTCCTGGACCGGCACGCTCCTAACCGGGGTCTGGGCGCCAAGGTGATCACTTCATCGGAGATACCAGTGTCTCGAGGATTGAAGAGCAGTAGTGCCGCGGCGAACGCCATGATCATGGCAACGCTGCAAGCACTGGATGTCGAGATGGATACCGTGGAGGCGGTGCGCTTGGGCACGAGGTGCGCCATCGAGGCCGGGGTCTCCGTGACTGGAGCTTTCGACGATGCCTGCGCTTCCATGCTCGGTGGCCTGGTGGTCACGGACAACCACTGCGATCAGATCGTCAAGCGCACGGCCATGCCTGAGGACCTGCGAGTCATCATCCATGTGCCACATTCACAGATACGCAAGAGCGGCCTGCCCTTGGAACGCATGCGCCTCCTGTCCCCCATAATCGACATCGCTTACCAGAAAGTGCTGGTGGGCAGGTGGCCGGAGGCCATGATCATCAACTCCCTGGCCTATTCGGCAGCACTCTCGCTGGACCCAAGGATGACGGTGGATGCCATGCAGCAAGGCGCGGTGGCCGCAGGACTGTCTGGAACGGGACCGGCCACGGCCATCCTGGTCAAGGAGCGCCGAGTGAAGGCGGTCGTCGAGGCCCTAGGGGGAAAGGATTTCATCCTGGCGGACATCTACAACGGTGAGGAATAGGAATGAGACTCAAGGTCACGCCTTCCACCATCACCGGCACGGTCCAAGCATCACCATCTAAGAGCTACTCGCACCGCGCCTTGGCGCTCGGGTTGCTGGCCGACGGCCGTTCCACGCTAAGGAACGTTCTGCTGAGCGGCGATACTCTTGCTACCTATCGCGCCGTGCAGATGTTCGGCGCGCGCACCACCGTCAACGGCGACATGGTGGTCGTGGACGGAGGACGGCTGAGCTGCCCGGAGGACGTGGTGAACGCCGACAACTCCGGCACCACCATCCGCCTCATGGCCGGGATCGCTTCCCTTCTCTCTTGCCATACGGTCCTGACCGGGGATGCCTCCGTTCGAAGAAGGCCAATGCAGCCTCTCATTGAGGCATTGAAGGAGATGGGCGTGGAGAGCTTCTCCACCCGGGGAAACGGACTGGCACCACTCGTTGTTAGAGGTCCGAACCGGGGGACGATCACCCACATCAAGGGAGACGTGAGCTCGCAGTTCATCTCCTCCCTGCTTCTCAGTTCGCCGTTGAAGGAAGTGGATACGGAGGTCATCCTTACCACGCCGCTGAAATCGCGGCCTTACGTGGAGATAACCATGGGCATGATGCGCGAGTTCGGGGCGGAGGTGGAAATGACCGATGAAGGCTTCCACGTGCCTGGCAAGCAGCGATATGAACCGCGCACCTACAAGGTTCCAGGCGACTACTCATCGGCCGCTTTCCCGTTGGTGGCCGGGGCCCTGAGCGACGGCGTGGTCGTCAGCGGACTGGACCCCCAGGATCGCCAGGGAGACATGGCCATAATGGACATCCTGGAGGATTTCGGATGCCAGGTGATGCGCGGCTCGTCCAGCGTGCGCGCCCTGCCCGGGATGCTGAAGGGGACGGATGTGGACCTGGCGAACGCCCCGGACCTCTTCCCTATCGTGGCGGTGCTTGGCTCTCAAGCCAAAGGCACGACGGTCATCAAGAATGCCGAGCATGTCCGACTGAAGGAGAGCGACCGCATCCGCTCCACCACCGACTTCCTCAAGGTCATGGGGGCAGAGGTGCAGGAGAAGAGCGATGGCTGCATCATCAAGGGACCTACCGTTCTAAAGGGCGGAGAGGTCGATTCGCTCGACGATCACCGAATACTCATGGCCGCGGCGGTGGCCGGTCTGGTGGCCCAGGGCCCGACCGTCATCAGCCATGGTTTGTGCTATAACATATCCTATCCCCGGTTCCTGGAGGACATGCTCGCCCTGGGAGCCAAGATGGAGATGCTACCGTGAACAGCATCGGTACCGCGCTCAAGCTCACCCTCTCCGGATCAAGCCACGGTCCAGGCGTGGGCTGTGTTCTGGACGGTTGCCCGGCCGGTCTGATGATCTCTCAAGAGATGATCCAGAAGGAGATGGACCTCCGCCGGCCAAGCAAGGGCATCGGGACGGCTCGAACGGAAGAGGACCGGGTCCAGGTCCAGTCTGGCATCGTCAACGACCTCACCACCAGCGGACCGATCCAGCTCTTCATAGCGAATCTGGACACGGATTCCTCCAAATATGAGAGGTTCCGCACCGTGCCCCGTCCCGGGCATGCGGACTATCCCGCTCAGATCAAATATGGCGAGGCCCACGACATCCGTGGCGGGGGGCAGTTCTCCGGCCGGATGACCGCGCCCATCGTGGCCGCCGGCGCCATCGCCAAGGCACTGCTGGATACGAAGGGGATCAAGCTGGCGGCCTATTCGCAGGCGATCGGGAGCGTGGTGGATCCAGACGAGCATCCGTTCCCCGAGGTCCAGCAGAACCCACGCAAGTTCTCGGTCCGAGCGGCATCATCCAAGATGGCCACGCTCATGGAGAAGGAGATCCTCAAGGCCAAGGCGGAGAACGATAGCGTGGGCGGAGTGGTGCGATGCCTATGCATCGGACTTCCAGTGGGAGTGGGGGAGCCTTTCTTCGATGCTTTGGATGGGGAGCTGGCCAAGATGCTCTTCGCCATCCCCGCGGTCAAGGGCGTCGAGTTCGGGGCCGGCTTCCGAGCGGCCGGGATGAGAGGTTCCCAGCACAACGACCCCTTCCAGGTATCGGAGGGAAAGGTGGTTACGACCACCAATAACGCAGGAGGAGTCCTGGGAGGAATGTCCAACGGCATGCCCCTGGACTTCAAGGTGGCCTTTAAACCCACGGCCTCGATATCCCAAGAGCAGAAGAGCGTCGACCTCTCCAAGATGGAGAACGCCACCCTGCGCATCGAAGGCAGGCACGACCCATGCATCGTGCCCCGGGCGGTGGTGGTGGTGGAGGCGGCCTCGGCGCTGGTGATCGCAGACCTGTGCATGAGAGGTGGTTTCATTGCCCGATAACGTGGACGCCATCCGGTGGCGCATCGAAGAGGTGGACAACCATATCCTGGACCTCATTGGCCAGAGGATGCATTTGGCCAAACAGATGGGGCAGTTCAAAGTGGGCAGGTCCATGCCCATCAGGAACGTCCGAGTGGAAGACCAGGTCATCGCCCGCTTCGTCTCCCGGGCCAAGGAAGCGGAGATCAGCGAGGGCGCGGCCAAGAGGATCGCCATGCTCCTCATTCACGAATCGGTGGACGCGCAGATGCGCATCCCAAAAGCTCCAGAGGCCAAAAGAATCACCGTCATCGGCGGCTCGGGGAAGATGGGCAACTGGCTATGCAAGTTCTTTGCCGAACGGGGGCACAAGGTGATGGTGCACGACATAGCCTCCAGTACCCGTTTTCCATTCGAGAACGATCTGCGACGGGCCGTGAGCGGAGCGGACGTGATCGTCATCGCCACGCCCATCGGTCGAACGCCAGATATGCTGGAGCGGGTGCTATCCCTGAAGCCCAAGGGAGTGGTGTTCGACGTCACTTCCATCAAAGCCCCCCTGCTGCCGCTGCTCAAGAAGGCGGCGCAGAAGGGGGTCAAGGTGTGCAGCGTGCATCCCATGTTCGGTCCCGATACCCACATGCTCCTGGAGAAGAACATCGTCTTCTGCGACTGCGGGTCGAAGGCCGGGCTCAAAGAGACCAAGGCGCTTTTCGAAAGCACGGGAGCGAATCTGCGAGAGATCAAGGTGGAGGAGCACGATGCCATCATGGCCTATGTGCTGGGACTGAGCCACGCCATCAACATCGCCTTCTTCGCTGCCCTGGCCAAGAGCGGGCGCTCCTACCGGGAGCTGAGCGCGCTCTCGTCCACCACATTCTCCAAGCAGGAATGCACCGCCAAGGCGGTGGCCTCGGAGAACCCGGAGCTTTACTATGAGATACAGCATGTCAACCCGCACACTCAGGAGGTGCTCGATCTGCTGGTGCAATCTGTGGAAGAGGTGCGCCAAGCGGCCACGGAGCAAGAGAGCGAGCACTTCGTGAAAGTGATGGAGCAAGGACGACAGTACTTCGGAGGCGAGTGATTGAAGCGCATGCAGGTAGCCGTGCTGGGCGCCACTGGAATGATCGGCCAGAGGTTCGTGCAGCTGTTGGAAGGGCACCCCTACTTCGAGATCGAGGGGCTCTACGCCTCGGAACGATCGGAGGGCAGGAGGCTGCGCGAGGTCAACAAGCTCAAAGATTTCCAGTTCTCCTCGGCCACCATGGAACGCAAGGTGGAGCAGATCGACGTGAGGAAGATCGCCAAGAACTGCCGCCTGGCGTTCTCAGGACTGCCTTCGGACATCGCCAAGGACTACGAATCCTCGCTGGCGGAGGCGGGGGTGGCGGTGTTCTCGAACGCCGCCTCGCATCGCATGCGCGATGATGTTCCATTGCTGATACCCGAGGTCAACCCGGAGCATCTGGACCTGATCAAGAAGCAGAGCACCTTCGCCAAGGGCGGCTTCATCGTCACCAATGCCAACTGCTCCACCACCGGCCTCGCTCCTCCGCTAAAAGCGTTGCAGGACGCGTTCGGTCTGGAGCAGGTGGTCGTCTCCACCTACCAGGCGGTCTCCGGTGCAGGATACCCGGGGGTGCCGTCGCTGGACATCTTGGGGAACGTGGTGCCATACATCAAGAACGAGGAGGAGAAGATGGAGGAAGAGATCCTCAAGATGCTCGGCACCCTGAGAGGCGGAAAGGTGCGCAACGCCGACTTCGATATGCTCGCTTCCTGCGTTAGGGTACCGGTCATCGACGGCCATCTGGAGTCGGTGGTCGTCCGCACGAAGAAGGATTGCGTTCCAGAAGAAGCGATCAATGTCATGCGCCAGTTCCGCGCGGAACCGCAGAAGCTCAAACTACCGACCGCTCCCAGGGAACCTATCATCGTGCGAGATGAGCCGGACCGGCCGCAGCCCCACTGGGATGTGAACGCCGGCGAACCATCCAGGGCCAAAGGTATGGCCGTCACCGTGGGAAGGGTGCGAAAGAAGGATAAATACCTCAAGCTGTTCCTTATCTCCCACAACACCATCCGGGGCGGAGCTGGCGGCTCGGTGCTCAATGCCGAGCTCGCCTACGCCAAAGGGATACTGAAGTGAGTTGAAGGATGACCTTTGACCATCACGAATCCATGTCATCTGGAAACCCTGAGGTGAACACATGAAGCGCAGCTATGAGGAGATAAACGATAAGATCAGGAAGGGCGACGCGGTGGTCCTGACGGCGGAGGAGATCATCGAGGTCGTCGAGCGCGAGGGCGTGGAGAAGGCCACGAAAGAGGTGGACGTGGTCACGACCGGGACCTTCGGAGCCATGTGTTCCTCGGGAGCTTTCCTCAATTTCGGACATTCCGAACCGCCAATGAAGATGATCAAGGTCTGGCTGAATGGCGTTCCCGCGTACGGAGGACTGGCGGCGGTGGACGCCTACCTCGGCGCCTCGGAGCCAAGAGAGGATGGCAGCATCGATTATGGCGGCGCCCACGTGATCGAGGACCTCATCGCCGGGAAGGGCGTGCATCTGCGCGCCTCGTCCTATGGCACGGACTGCTATCCTCGGCGGGAGATCGATACCTGGATCTCGCTCAAGACCATCAACCAAGCTTACATGTACAATCCCCGCAACGCCTACCAGAACTATGGCGTGGCGACCAACTCCTCCGAGAGGACGCTGTACACCTACATGGGCAAGTTGCTGCCCCGCTACGGCAACGCCACCTACTCGTCGGCAGGCCAGCTCTCTCCGCTCCTGAACGACCCCAAGCTGCGCACCATCGGCATCGGCACCAGGATCTTCCTGGGCGGTGCCCAGGGCTATGTCGCCTGGGAAGGCACGCAGTTCAAGACGAATGCGGAGATGAGCCATGGGGTCCCTACCGGTTCGTCGCGCACCCTGGCGGTCATAGGCGATCTGAAGCAGATGTCCAGCGAGTTCGTGAGAGCCCTGACGTTCCACAAGTACGGGGTCTCGTTGGGCGTCGGCATCGGCGTGCCCATCCCCATCCTCGATGAGGAGGTGATGAAGGGAGTGTGCATTCGGGACGATCAGATATTCGCGCCCGTGCTGGACTATTCGGTCCAGTCCAGGAACAAGAAGGCCATCCGACAGGTCAGCTACGCCGAGCTCCGTTCCGGGCACATCGATATCAACGGAAAAGGAGTTAGGACCTCCTCCATCTCATCCTACCAGAAGGCGAAGCTCATCGCCGAGACGCTTAAGAAGGAGATCATCAAGGGCGAGTTCTGTTTGACGGAGAAGGTCGCCAGTCTTCCAGAGGAGCGAGCGCAGCTTCAGCTCGACCTACATGCCAAAGAGGAGGTGGAGTGATGCCGGTGAAGAAGTTCCTGATAACCTTCACCCCTGATCTGGTGAGCGAGCCGATCACCTTCCGTCTGGTGAAGGACTTCGACCTGGTGATCAACATCCTTCGGGCGGAGATCGATGAGATGGGCGGCCGCCTCATGCTGGCGCTGGAAGGCAGCGGGCCGCAGATCCAGAGAGCGGTCAAGTATCTCGAGGAAGCTGGCGTCCAGGTGCAAGAGCTCAAGGAGTTCATCCGCAAAGACGATGTTCGGTGCACCAACTGCGGCATGTGCATTTCCATCTGCCCAGTGTCCGCCTACCAGGTGGACAAGGCCACTTGGAAGGTGGTCTTCCTCAACGAGAAGTGCATCGCATGCGGCATGTGCATCGATGCCTGTCCACCGGGGGCCATCAAGCTCCGTGCTCAATCGTGAGCCGCCAAGCAAGGTATTTATGGATTCAAGCGATTAGCCGACCGCCGGCGCTAGAAGCGTCGCTACCGAAAGGCAAAGGTGAGGAAATGAAAAAGTTGGCTTTCGCTGTCACCATGGCTTTCATCATGTTCTCGGGCATGGCCCTGCAGGCCGGGGCATCCGCCTCCTCGACTCAGGTGAACGTCCCGCAGCTCGTGGTCGAGGAAGGGGCTGCAGCAGGTGAAGGCAACCACACCAGCCCCGGAAGCGAGGGCGGCCTCGTGGTGGCGCTGGGCGGCATAATCGTGGTCGCGGGCTTCCTGACCGCGATGTTGCTCATGACGTTGAAAAAGCGCAAGCTGAAAGGCATCTGAGCTCGGCCGGATGTCAACGGCCTTCTGCTTTTCTGCTCTTCGTTCGATCATCCTAGGGAAGTTCTAAGCCTCCCTGGATACATTTCTCAGCTGGATATCTAGGAGACGCGCTACTGTTGGACGATCCCGAACCGATCGTAAGGAGGCATTTCGAGTATCGGGAGACGGCGGTCACCATCCTCGCTCAGGAGCGGTTCATGAGTCTCGCGGACAATTCCATCTTCGATACCAGGGAGGTCATCGAGCGCTTCATCGCCTTCAACCCCCTGTTCCAGGACGCGCTCGAACCTTACCAGGAGCCAGATGACGCGCACCCCATCATCAAGCACATGTGCGACGCGGCCCGGAAGGCGAACGTCGGACCGATGGCCACGGTCGCCGGAGTGGTGGCCGAGGAGGCCGTCAAGGCCATGATGCAGGCGGGCGCAAGACAGACGGTTGTGGACAACGGAGGCGACATCGCCATGTTACTTTCCGAGCCGATCGACGTGGGCATCTTCACCCTCAACTCCCGATTCGCGGGATTGGGACTGCACTGCATTCCCTCGCCGAATATCCAAGGCATCTGCACTTCCTCGAAAACGGTCGGACCATCGATCTCGTTCGGCATGGCCGATGCGGCCACGGTCGTGTCCAAGGATGTGGCCCTGGCGGATGCATGCGCCACGCGGCTCGGGAACCTGATAACCTCCGACGATGAGGAGACGGTGCGCAAGGCGCTGGATGAGATCATGAACATCGAAGGTGTGGAAGGAGCGTTGGTCATCGTGGGGGAGAGGATGGCCTTCAAAGGGTCCGTTCCCAAACTAGTGAGGATCGGAAACTCAAAGGAATCGGTGGCTAGGCGGGAATTCGGTTGAGCCCGTTCTCGGCGCTCACCGATACCATGATACTTTCTGGCCCGACCCGCCACCTCAAGAACGGCGAGACGTATCTGCTGATGGGTTCTTCGCGCACGTCTCTGCATTTCGGATCAGGCTGCAGGTTGCTCAGGTAAGCTCCACAGGCCTTGGCGGGCAGTCATACGGATTGCATTTCTCCACAAGTTTCTTTGGATAGAGATACGACATAGCCGCCACGGCGACCAGTGCACCAGAGAATTCGGCGATCATGAAGAGTACCCCGCTCGACGGCGCGATCCCGCAGAAAGCGTAGGTGAACATCCGACAGAACGTCACCACCGGGTTCGCGAACATGGTGCTCGAGGTGGTGATCAGGAGTCCTCCGACCAGCAGGCCCACAGAAAGGCTCGTCATTTTTGACCTTCCCCTGACGCAGCCGTAGATCACAGCAAGAAGCAGGAATGCAGCCAACGCTTCCGTTATGACCACGAACGGCCCCTTGGTGTTCTCCGATACCACCAGGAGTTGTTGCACGGTATCGTAGTACATCAAGTGGGTGAGCAGCAGCCCTACGAACCCGCCTGAGAACTGCGCTCCGATGTAAACCGCCGCATCCTTCTTTCTCATCTTCTCGGACACCACCATGGCGACGGTGACCGCGGGATTGAAATGCGCACCGGACACCGGCCCGAAAGCCTCTATGACAGCGAACAGAACGAATGCCACCGCCATCGCGTTCATGAGGACCGCCAATCCGGCCTCAACATGGAAGACCTGCACCGGAAGGATGCACGAGCCTATGGCGGCGATTATCAATGTCATCGTTCCCAGGAACTCCGCCAATGCCCTTCTCCCAAGTGTTGGCAACATGTTGCTATTCCCCCAACGGAATCAGGCGGCCTTCTTGGTCATTCGGCAATAGGCATCCATCAGCAAGATCCTCGTCTTCAATCGCAGCCCTCCCTGCCCATCGGGTGGTTCCCCCTGAAACCATCTCTTCGGGCACAATTTGATTTTAGAATTAAATAGTTAGTGATTGACTCTAATAATAAACTACACTCCCCCCCCCCCTCATCAAATGGGAATGCAACTTCGCACTCCTTGGGGAGTGGGATGCCATGAAAGAACGCCATGACGCAAGGATGCGAAAGACCGCGCCTCTGTTACGCGACTGGATGGAACGGTCTCGCCACACGTTCTGGGACTTCGGGGGATCTGGGCTCGATTCTATGGAGCATTTCATCGCATTCGCCCGGAAGGCAGTACCTTGCAGTCCCTTGGCTCAGATACCTTGAGAATGGAATGGAGCGGAACTCTCGCCGCCAGGACCGGAACGCCAGCCTCGGGCCATCTCAGTCATTCTTAAGTATGCATTCTTCTTTCTCGTATCCAGTGCTACAGGTGAGCAAGTGACATTGCGATTGGCCGTGCCGAACAAGGGAAGGCTGAGCGAGAGCTCGGTCCAGCTGCTGAAACAGGCCGGCCTCGAGATCGAGGACTCGGACGAACGCAAGTTGTTCGCGGCTGTGAAGAAGCGGGACTTCGCGGTCATGTTCGTCCGGGCCCAGGACATCGTCAACTTCGTCTCCATGGGCGCGGTGGACGTGGGTATCACCGGCAAGGACCTGGTGCTCGAGGCTGGATTGGACGTCAAAACTCTCCACGACCTCAACTTCGGGCATTGCCGCTTGTCGGTGGCGGCGCCGGAAAGCTCGGGCATCGTCACCGTGGATGACGTGAAGGATGGCTCAGTGGTAGCGACCTCGTTCCCCAACGTCACGCGCAAGTTCTTCGCCAAGGCAGGAAAGAGAATCAAGATCACCACCATTTCCGGAGCGGCGGAGGTCACGCCGCACCTAGGGGTGGCGGACCTCATCGTCGACCTGGTTTCCTCCGGTTCCACCTTGAAGGTCAATCACCTCAAGGAGATCGCCATCATCGCCAAGTCCAACGCGGTCATGATCACCAATGAGAAGGCGTTCAAGAAGAAGAAGGACGAAATAGAGGAGCTGGTGGCCGCCATCGAAAGCGTGGAGAACGCGGCCAACAAACGCTACCTCATGGCCGATGTGCCGGTCAAGTCCCTGGAAGCGGTGCGCAAGCACTTTCCTGGCATTGCCGGGCCGACGATTATGAACATCATGGGTCGGGATGATGTGGTCGCCATCCACGTGGTCATCGAGAAAGACAGTGCCTATGACGCCATAGCCAAATTGAAGCGCCTGGGTGCGAGCGGCATATTGATCGTCCCCATCGACAGAATGGTTCCCTAGGTGGTGGCATGAAGAAAGAATGGCAGAGGAGCACCATCCGGGACATCCCGCTGTACTACAACCCCCAGGTCTCGGGCATCCGCATGGACACCTCCACCAATTCCCTGGGCGCGAATCCAGCGGTCAAGGAGGCCCTCCGGGAATGCGCGGACATGGACCTGAACCAATACCCTTCGCCCTACTCGGACGGATTGAGAGAGGCGCTGGCCGATCTCTATCGCCTTGATCCGGACAACTTCGTGGTCGGCAACGGTTCCGACGAAGCCCTGGACATCATCTTCAAATCGTTCATGGAGCCGGGCGAGACGGTCGTCATGCCCTATCCCTCGTACTCGCTGCACGGCTACTTCGTCAAGGTCAACTGCGGCTGCGTGTCCATGGTGGACCTGACCGATGATTTCCAATTGGACGTGGACGCCATATGCCGGGCGAAGGGCAAGATCGTGATCCTATGCACTCCGAACAACCCTACCTCCAACCTGTTCCGGCGCAAGGACGTGGAGCGGATACTCGAGGAACGGGAAGGACCGGTGGTGGTTGATGAGGCCTACGGGGAGTTCTCTGGCGAATCGTTCATTCCTGACGTGGAGAGATTCGACAACCTCGTCGTCACCAGGACATTCTCCAAGGCCTATGCCCTGGCAGGCATGAGGATCGGCTATGCGGTGGCAGGCAAGGATCTGGCGAACGTCATGCAGCGGGTGAAGATACCCTATTCGCTCAACCGCGTCTCGGAGCGGGTGGCGATAAGAGCGCTCCAGCACCAGGAGTTCGTGCGGGAGAGCGTTCGCGTCGTGAACCAAGGACGCAAGCAGCTCCAGTCGGGGCTGAAGAAGCTCGGACTGAAGGCATTTCCGTCGGAGGCGAACTTCATCCTGTTCAAGAGCCCCATCCGATCCTCGTCGCTGGTGGAGAAGCTCGCTGAGAAAGGGGTCATGATACGGGACTTCGGCAGCAAGCGTCGGCTGGAGGATTGCGTGCGCACCACCATCGGCACCAAGGAGATGAACGTTCAGCTCCTGGTCAAGCTCAAAGAGGTGCTCGGCGAATGCCAGTGAGGGTGGCCATCGCCGACTACGGGGTGGGGAACCTGCACTCCATCCGCAAGGCGTTGGAGAACTGCGGCGCCTCGCCCTACGTGGTCGATGATATGCGCGAGTTGTTGAAGGCGGACTGCATCGTTCTGCCGGGCGTAGGCGCTTTCGACAAGGCCATGGAGAAGCTCCGTCCCATCCGCGACCGGCTGGTGGAGAAACTGGATGATGCTGTCCCTTGCCTAGGGATCTGCATCGGGGCGCAGATACTGTTCCAGGGGAGCGAGGAGGGCAAGATGCCCGGCCTCGGGTTCTATGCTGGCCAGGTGACCAGGCTAAGGGCGGAGAGGGTCCCGCACATGGGCTGGAACTCGGTGGAATGCGAGGACCAGATCTTCGAGGGCATCGACTCACCCTACTTCTATTTCGCCCATTCATATAACGGAAGACCGGAGGAGGATGTGGTCATCGGAACGACCGACTACTACGGCAGATTCCCTAGCGTGTTCCTCAAGGGCAACGCATACGGCACGCAATTCCACCCTGAGAAATCGTCCGATTCGGGGATGAGGTTCCTACGCAACTTCGTGCGCTTCGCGGAGGACTGCCTATGAGGGTTATCCCCGCAGTGGACATCCTCGAAGGAAGGGTGGTGCAGCTGGTCGGAGGCAAACCTGGAACGGAGCAGATCGTGCTCCCCGACCCGGTAGGGGTGGCCAAGGACTGGGAGCGCCAGGGCGCGCCCATGGTACACGTGGTGGACCTAGACGGGGCGTTGGGAAAAGGTGGGAATCTCACCCTCGTCAGGAAAATACTGGAAACGCTCAAGGTCCCGGTCCAGGTAGGAGGGGGCGTGCGAACCACTGCCACCGTCAACCAGTATCTAGATTGGGGGGCGAACAGGGTCATAGTGGGCACCAAGGCCATCACCGACGCCAACTGGCTAAGGGACGTGGCCTACGATCACCCGGGCCGAATCGTCCTAGCTCTGGACGTGGCCAAGGGCATGATCCAGGTGAAAGGATGGCAGGAATCGTCCCGTATCACTCTGGATACTATGTTCGATCTCATTCGCGACTTACCTCTGGCGGCGGTGCTGCACACCGACGTGGACGTGGAGGGCCGTGCGCAAGGCATAAATCCGACCGAGGTGCGTAGCTTCGTGGCAAGATGCCCCCACCCGGTCATCGCGTCCGGGGGAATTCGCTCTATGGACGACGTCAGACTGCTGGAGAGCATCGGCGTCGAGGGAGCGGTGGCAGGAATCGCGCTCTACACCGGCAGGCTGAACCCGGCGGAGCTCTGGAGGCGGTCTAAATGAGGACTGCGGAAGTGAACAGGAAGACAAGGGAGACGGATATAAAGGCGAAGATAGAGCTGGATGGCAAAGGAACGGCGAGAGTGGATGTCGACGATCAGTTCCTCACCCATATGCTCGAGTCCCTGACCAAATATGCCTCTTTCGACGTGGTCCTCCAGGCCAAAGGAGACAACGAGCACCACCTCATTGAGGATGTAGCCATCGTCCTGGGCACGGCCATGCGAGAGGCCATAGGCAAGCAGCCGATAGAGAGGATTTCCTCGGCCACGGTGCCAATGGATGATGCTCTGGTCACGGTCGCCCTGGACCTCATTGACCGTCCTTACGTGGACGTCGATTGCCCGGACGTGCTCTATCAACACTTCCTGCGCTCCTTCGCCATGAGCAGCGGGATGACCTTGCACGTGCTGGTGGTCCGAGGGTTCGACGAGCACCACATCGTGGAGGCGACGGTGAAGGCGCTCGGTCTGGCGTTGCGCCAGGCGGTGGTTCCGCGAGCTGACCTGCTCAGCACCAAGGCCCAGCCCAGAGTGAGGAAGAAGTAGATGCTCACCAAAAGGATCATTCCCTGTCTGGACGTCAAGGACGGCACCACGGTCAAGGGGATCAAGTTCGTCGATCTGCAGGACGTGGGAGAGCCACCGCAGATGGCCGCCGAGTACGAGAGGCAAGGAGCGGACGAAATCGTCTTCCTGGACATCTCCGCCTCGGCGGAGGGAAGGAAGACGCTCATGGATGTGGTCGAGAAGACCGCCGAAAGGCTGTTCGTGCCTTTGACCGTGGGAGGAGGGATCCGGTCCAAGGAGGATATGCGCAGCGCCTTGAACGCCGGAGCGGATAAGGTCTCCGTGAACACCGTTGCGGTGCAACGGCCGGAGGTCATCAGCGAGTGCGCCGAGGACTTCGGAAGCCAGTGCGTGGTGGTCGCCATAGACGCCAAGCGCGAAGGGACGTCCTGGAAGGTGTACACCCATGGAGGTCGACGGCGAACCGAGGTGGACGCGGTGGAATGGGCCGGACGGGTGCAGGATTTAGGAGCGGGCGAGATACTGCTCACCAGCATGGATGCCGACGGAACGAAGGAAGGCT
Organism: Methanomassiliicoccales archaeon; assembly: GCA_026394375.1. Classification (NCBI taxonomy): domain Archaea; kingdom Methanobacteriati; phylum Thermoplasmatota; class Thermoplasmata; order Methanomassiliicoccales; species Methanomassiliicoccales archaeon. The sequence goes on along the minus strand of JAPKYJ010000028.1, from coordinate 134 downwards.
ACGATGTCGAGCTGACGCGGGCGGTCGCGGAGCGTGTGAGCATACCGGTCATCGCCTCCGGCGGCGCTGGAACGCTGGAGCATATCTATGAGGCATTGACCGCCGGCAAGGCCGATGCCGCTCTCATCGCCTCC